>CAZNZS010000183.1:0-1013 GCA_964577585.1 uncultured Acutalibacter sp. | reverse complement strand
ACACCCTGGGCGCTGTGATCCAGGAGATCAAGGGAAACGGCCGCCTGCGCCTTTCTCCGGTAGGCGGTCTGCGACCGGAAAACTGTGAGGCGGAAAACTGCAGGATCCATACCCGGGAGGGAAAGGTCTATACCGGCTGCCTGCAGCTCTGCAACGCCTCCGTGCATGTGAACCGGGATTACGGTGAGGCAAAACGGAAATTCGACACAGAAGAGGTGCTGATCGACGAGCCGGTAAAGAATGCCGATGAGGTGCGGGCTCTTGGGATCGAGACGGGAGATTTTGTCTGCTTCGATCCCCGCACCGTGGTGACGGAAAGCGGCTACATCAAAAGCCGGTTCCTGGACGACAAGCTGAGTGCCGCCATTCTGCTGGCCTATGCCCGGGAGCTGAAGGAAAAGAAGGCGTCTCTCAGCAGAAAGGTCTACCTGCACTTTACGGTGTACGAAGAGGTGGGCCACGGCGCTGCGGCCTATGTGCCGGGAGATGTTTCCGAGATCGTCAGCGTGGACATGGGCTGTGTAGGCGACGGCCTGCGGTGCACGGAGCGGGAGGTTTCCATCTGTGCCAAGGATTCCGGCGGCCCCTATGATTACACGGTGACCACGGCATTGGTCAATGCAGCCAAGGCTGCGGGAGCGGCCTATGCGGTGGACGTATACCCGTTCTATGGCTCCGATGCCGAGGCCGCCCTTTCCGCGGGCTACGATGTGCGCCATGGGCTCATCGGCCCCGGCGTGTACGCTTCTCACGGTTACGAGCGCTCTCATAAGGACGGCGTGGAAAACACACTGAAGCTTTTGTGGGCCTACACAATAAAGAATAAAAAAGCAAGCTCTGCGAAAAAGGGAAAAAACAGGAGGTAATCATCATGCAGTGGACAGGACTGAACGAACTGAGAGAAAAATATCTGGCGTTTTTTGAAAGCAAGGAGCATTTGCGGCTTCCCAGCTTTTCGCTGATCCCCCAGGGGGACAACAGCCTTTTGCTGATCAACTCCGGCATGGCTCCCA
>CAZNZS010000182.1:0-1013 GCA_964577585.1 uncultured Acutalibacter sp. | reverse complement strand
CTAGATTCTAGATGCTGGATGATGGTTGCGCCTTCGGCGCAATGAAGTAAGGACAAGGGATATTACATGTCATTACTAAGCGAAAGCAAATGGCATGTTGGGGAGCCGGGATGACAGTAGAAAGTAAGCGCGGAGGGCGGATCGTCCTTAGCGCTCTTTCTATTATATACAGTATAGCGTTGTTCCGGGGGCAGTGGCCCCTTCTTTGGGTGGCGCATATTATAAAGGGAAATTAGGAATGCGAAATTGGAAATGAAAGGGCGAGGGAGACTAACGACTCATTACTAACAACTAAAACCTAATTGGAGGCGGGAAAATGCGCGTAAAACCCCCTGTGCAGCCATTGGTTTTCTGCTATGAAGAAGCCACGGCGCTTTGCGGAGCCGTAGCAAGAATATATAAGTTTTTTCCCAACCTGCCGGCCCGGCTCAGCCTTTACCGGGGCCGGTACTATCTTGCCCTGTTTGCAAAACTTCCGGAAAGATTGGAGATCAAACGGCTGGCGGCGGAATACGGAAGCTTCGCGGGGCCGGCGCCGGTGCTTTACGCCTTTACCGCAGAGCACGGACAGGAGATCAGCGGGAACGCGATCAAGGAGCTGGGCGAGGCGCTGGTAAATTAGTAGTTAGCTTATGGTAGTTAGTTGTTAGAGAAGGGCAAAGGACAATGTTATTCACTCCGACCAGAATGACAGTAAAAAGTTCAGAAGAACACTCACTTCCCCTGCTCACCTTCTGTACATCCTGCCCTGTCGTCCTGCCCCCGCCCTGTCATTCTGAACGAAGTGAAGAATCTCGCCCTTTTGCCCTTACTCAGGAATGTAAGGACGAGATCCTTCGTCCAAAGCAAAGCTTGCTTTGCTTTTTCTCAGTGATGACAGCGGGGGCAGTCAGTACGCTAAATCGGAATTTAGTTGCCCTTTCTTCCTTGCGCCGAAGGCGCAACCATCATCCAGCATCTAGAATCTAGTATCCAGCATCTAAAGGACGGAATCTTTCACGATAGCACCTGCA
>CAZNZS010000181.1:0-1199 GCA_964577585.1 uncultured Acutalibacter sp. | reverse complement strand
GTTTCGATGGTAGCGGCGTTAAGGTCGGGCATCTTCTGCTCGGCGATCTTCTGCACCTGCTCACGGGTGATCTTTGCGACCTTCTTCTTGTTGGGCTCACCGGAAGCCGTCTCAATGCCGCAGGCCTTCTTGATCAGAACGGCGGCAGGAGGGGTCTTGGTGATAAAGGTGAAGGAACGGTCCGCATATACGGTGATGACCACCGGAATAATAAGGCCGGCGTCGTTCTTGGTGCGCTCGTTGAATTCCTTCGTAAATGCCATGATGTTCACGCCATGCTGGCCCAGAGCAGGACCGACAGGCGGCGCCGGGGTAGCTTTACCGGCAGGGATCTGGAGCTTAATAAAGCCCGTAACCTTTTGTGCCATTTTTTGCACCTCCAAAATTCGTGGTAAAATCGGTGCGGCCGCAGGGTAAAATTTCGCCCGCACCTCCCACAAGGGCTGCGCCCTATCGCTCAAAGCGGGAAAGCCCGCCGAGTTTCAAACCTAACGCCGGATATCAGATGTTGGCAGGCTCTGCCTGATCCAACTCCAGCTCGACGGGAGTGTCCCGCCCGAACATGGAAACCACCACGCGAACGCGGTTCTTTTCCACGTCCATTTCTTCCACAACGCCGATAAAGCCTTCCAGGGGGCCGTCTACGATGTTGACGGAATCGCCTACCTGATAGCTCACTTCGATCGTGCGCTTTTCGATCCCAAGCCTTTCGACTTCATCCTCGGTAAGGGGAACAGGCTTGGAAGAAGGACCTACGAAGCCGGTACAGCCGCGAATGTTCCGCACCGCGTACCAGGATTCATCCGTCATGATCATCTTGACGATGACATAGCCCGGAAATATTTTCCGTTCCACTTCCTTGCGCTTTCCCGCCTCGGTGATTTCCGTCACCGTTTCGGTAGGCACGCGGATCTCCTGGATTAATTCCTGGAGTTGCCGGTTTTCCACCGTCTTCTCCAGATTAGAGGCCACCTTGTTCTCGTAACCGGAATAGGTGTGCACCACATACCATTTTGCTTCTTCTGCCATCTGTTACCTCCGTCTTTCCATCAGGACCGGATCAAGCCTTGGCAACATCCATCACCAGGCCCAGAAGATTCATAAAAGCCGTGTCCAGCAGGAAGATGAACAAGCTCAGAACAATGATGGTCACCAGCACCACGCCGGTGCTCTTGAACACCGCCTTGGGCGCGGGCCAT
>CAZNZS010000180.1:0-1248 GCA_964577585.1 uncultured Acutalibacter sp. | reverse complement strand
AGCGTCCACATGGGTGACCTGGGCCCCGGCGGCAAGACATGCAAGGCTGGCCGCTCCGGTGTAACCGAACAGATTCAGGACCTTGACCGGACGCCCGGCGGATCGGATCTTTTCCATCACAAATTCCCAGTTCACCGCCTGCTCCGGAAACAGCCCCGTGTGCTTAAAACCCATGGGCTTCAAGCGGAAGGCAAGCTCCTTCCAATGCACTTCCCACACTTCCGGCACGGGCTTATAAAACTCCCAGCTGCCGCCGCCGGTTTTAGAGCGGTGGTACCGGGCATGGGCCGTGTTCCACCGGGAATCGCTCTTTTCACTTTTCCAGATGATCTGAGGATCCGGGCGAATGAGGAGAATCTCTCCCCAACGTTCCAGCTTTTCCCCGTCTCCTGTGTCGATCACCTCATATTCGTTCCACTCTGCTGTTCTCATGTTTTTCTCCGGCGTTTCTTCATTAAATCCGCGCCCTTTGTCTAATTATCCAGCATCTAGTATCCGGTATCCAGCATCTAGCCTAGCACAACTCCGCCTTGATGACTTCCGCCACATCATTTGCCAGCTTTTCGATCAGTTCCTCATCCTGCCCCTCCACCATGATGCGCAGCAGAGGCTCGGTACCGGAGGGACGCACGATGATCCTTCCGTCCCGGCCCAGGGTCTCCGTGACCTTGTCGATGGCGGAACGCACCTTGTGGTCGGTATAGAAAGCAAGCTTCCCTTCGGGGCTCACCTGCAGATTGACGATAGTTTGAGGGAACCGCTGCATCAGGGTCGCCAGCGAAGAAAGCTTTGCCTCTCTTCGGCGCAGCAGGCTCAGGAGCTGACAGGCGGTAAGCTGGCCGTCTCCGGTGGTGGCAAAATCCCGGAAGATCACATGGCCGCTTTGCTCGCCGCCAAAATTGTAGCCGCTGAGTCTCATTTCCTCCAGCACATACCGATCGCCCACCTTGGTGGCCTCAAATTCCATGCCGTTTTCCTCACAGAACCGCTGGAAGCCCATATTGGTCATGATGGTGCCTACGACTGTGCTCTTTGCCAGCTTTCCCCGGCTCTTCATATCAAGAGCGCATATGGCCATAATAAAGTCGCCGTCAATGAAATTGCCCCGTTCGTCCACCATCAGGCAGCGGTCGGCATCGCCGTCAAAGGCCACGCCCGCGTCCACCTCGTGGTTTTTCACGTAGTCGATCAGCCCCTCCATATGGGTGGAGCCGCAGTCCCGGTTCACGTTGACCCCGTCCGGCTTGT
>CAZNZS010000179.1:0-1298 GCA_964577585.1 uncultured Acutalibacter sp. | reverse complement strand
GTGATATCCAGCAAAAACCGCCGGTAGAAGAGCTGTCCGTTTTCCTGGATCAGCTTGACATTTCCCATCACATAAAGGGTCCTGCCGCTCCTGTGATGCACCCGATACTCCACATTGGCGCTGTCGCCCTCTTCATGCAGAGACAGAATGCTTTCCCGCAGCTTATCTTTGTCCTCGTCCATCACGGAGGAAGCAATCATTTTAAAACCGTCCGCCATCAGCTCCTCTTCGGACTCATAGCCCAGGATCTCCAGCGCCGCCCGGTTCACGCTGAGAACACGGGAGCCGTCCAGCGTATGGCACATAATGCCGCACTCCAGAGAAGTGAAAATTGTTTCCAGCGTCCGGGAATTGTCCACCAGCTCCTGCTTATAGGCCCGCTCCTGAGTAACGTCGATGGCTACGCCCACAGTGCCCATCACGCTTCCGTCCAGATCATACAGCGGGGATTTATAGGTGGTGAGCAGCCGGGTCCCATCTCCGGTTTGTATGGTCTCCTCTGACACCTTGGTCCTTCGCGTTTCCATCACGATCCGTTCCGATTCAATGCAGGCCGGATCGTCCTCCTCCACATCCCAGATGTAAGCGTGGCGCTGCCCCTGCACCTGTGCCTTTGTCTTGTTGACCACCTGGCAGAAGCTGTCGTTCACTTTTTCGTGAACGCCGCTCTTGTCCTTGTACCAAATCAGATTGGGAACACTGTTGATCGTGGCGTCCAGATAATGTCCGGTCTCCCACAAATCCTTTTCCGTCTTGATTTTCTGCTGCAATTTCCGGAACCGGAACCCCAGCTCCCAGTCTGCCATGGGCAGAGGCCAGATATCGCTGATCCCATCGGGAAGCAAATTTTCTTCCGGAAGCAGAGAACGGTCCATGAGAAGGATCCACTGTGCTTCCGGTTTTTTTTCGGCGGCGATCACTTCCATTGACTTGGCGCCCGGCACCGCAAGCTCTGAGAAAATCACGTCGGCCGAAGAGATCAACGACCGATCCGGCGTCAGGCTGTGTGAAAAAGTATGGGAAAAGTGTTCCAGGGGCTCGATCTCCCGAAGAACTTCATAATCGCAGCGCCCAAGGAAGCAGAAATGCAAATGGCAATGATACATACGTCTTTCCCCCATCTTCGGCAGGATTTTGCTTTTTCTTAATAAATCGATTTTCTGTCAATCTTTCCGCGGTGGAAGCACAAAGGGGAAACAGCCTGCCAAAGCCGTTTCCCCTTTTCAAGCGTTGGTTTTTCAGTTGTTCTTTGTGCTGATGATCTTGCTCAGCTCTTCCATGAAGCTGTTGATATCCTT
>CAZNZS010000178.1:0-1439 GCA_964577585.1 uncultured Acutalibacter sp. | reverse complement strand
CCGGCTCCATGCCCGGCATCAAGGCCTTTACGGCGGCGGTGTTCGGCGGGATCGGATCCATTCCGGGAGCGTTTCTGGGTGGGATCCTGCTGGGCGTGATCGAAATTTTCTCCAGCGCCTATTTGTCCACGGAACTGGCAAACGCCATTGTTTTCCTGGTGCTGATCATCATTTTGCTGGTAAAGCCCACCGGCTTGCTGGGCAAGAAAATCAGCGAGAAAGTATGAGGTGCCCGGGATGAAACAACTGATTATGCGCGGGAAAACCCGCAGAAAAATGATCACCTATGCCGTGGTGGCGATCGCCTATGTTTTGCTGCTGATCCTGTCCTCCATGGGCTTTTTGCCTTCCGCTGTGAAGGGACTTCTTGTTCCCATGTGCGCCTATATCGTCGCGGCTCTTTCCCTGAATCTGACCGTGGGCGTTCTGGGAGAGCTTTCGCTGGGCCACGCGGGCTTTATGAGCGTGGGCGCCTTTTCCGGCGCTACTATTGCCACGGCCCTGATTCATGCCAATGTTCCGGATTGGGCCCGCATGATCCTCGCGGTGGCGGTCGGCGCTGTGATGGCCGCCGTTGCCGGCGTGATCGTGGGCGTACCTGTTCTGCGGCTTCACGGCGACTACCTGGCCATTGTGACCCTGGCCTTCGGAGAAATCATCAAGACCGTTGTGACGAACCTCTACATCGGCCAGGACGCCTCCGGGCTTCGGTTTGGCTTTCTGAATCCCGATATCGGCCTGGGCCAGGGAGGCGTTATGATCATCAACGGTCCCAACGGCATTTCCGGCATCCAGAAGATCTCCACACTGACAGCAGGATTTTTGATCATCCTGCTGTGTCTGATCATCATCTTCAATCTGGTTGACAGCCGGGCCGGACGTGCCATCATGGCGCTGCGGGACAACCGCATTGCCGCTGAGAGCGTAGGCATCAATTCCACCAAGTACAAGCTGATGGCTTTTGTGGTTTCCGCCGCCATGGCCGGAGCCGCCGGGGCGCTGTACGCCCTGGGCCAGAACACCGTTACGGCCAATAAATTTGACTTCAACACCTCGATCCTGATTTTGGTTTTTGTGGTACTGGGCGGTCTGGGCAATATGCTGGGCTCCATTGTGGCCGCTACGGTGCTGTATATCCTCCCGGAAACGCTGCTCAGGCAGTTCTCCGATTATCGAATGCTCATTTACGCCATTGTGCTGATCCTGATGATGCTTATTACCAACAGCGCCAAGGTACGCAGTCTGTTTGCAAAGCTTCTGCCCAAAAGGAAGCTGAAGGGAAAGGAGGGCGGCTCAGATGCCTGATTTTCAGTTTGAAAAGGGGAAAATGGTTCCGGTGCCCAGCCATTCCATTATTCCGGAGCGGGACCTGGGAAAGACGCCTGTGCTGGAATGCAGCCACCTGGGGGTGGATTTCGGCGGCCTGAAGGCTGTAAATG
>CAZNZS010000177.1:0-1508 GCA_964577585.1 uncultured Acutalibacter sp. | reverse complement strand
TCCGGCAATGCAGATTCCGTTACTTCTAAAATTGCGTCCATCCAATACACCTCCACTGTTCAACGATCTGCCCGGTTTTTTATTGCTCGGTCATAAAGCCCCACTGCACACCGAATTTATCGATAAAATTACCCGACAATTCGCTGTAGGGCAGTTTTGTAAACGGGTCGATCACCGTGCTTCCTTCCCTGAGGTACTCATAACAGGCAAGAAGCTCTTTGGCAGAGGAAAACATAACGATCAAATGGACGGCACAGTGAAGGGACTTTTCTCCGTTGCCGAATCGATCATTGAGAAACACCTTCTGCCCATGGATGTGCATCACAGCGTGGGCAATGCCGGAATCGCCTGGGTCTTCTCCCGGCGCATAGTCACGGTTGTATACGATGCTCTCGGCTTTTGACTGAAACGCTTTTTCATAGACGGCTATCGCTTCTTCGCAGCAGCCGCAGAAATGCAGGTGCGGTATCAACATAATGAACCTCCTAAGCCGCTGATTGCTTTTCAATGTCAATGCGGGCCTACGCCTGGGAAAGCTCCTTTGCAAAGCAGACTGCATCGCTCATTTTATCGTAGGGCAGATAATTTTCGATCCGAAAATACCCTCGGCCCATGTACAGGTGCACGACCGCTCCCATAGCTTCCCTTGTCTGAAGGATCACCCTTTTGAAGCTCTTTTCCTTAATCCTATGCTCCAGCAATTCCATCATATTTCCGGCGATGTGCGCTTTTCGATAGTCCGGCTCCACCCAGACACGCTTGATTTCCGCATCGGTTTCCGAATATTTCCTGAAGCTGGCACAGGCCACAGGAACATGGTTGGCTGTGTAGGCAATCAGCACGTCCTGAATGTCATCTAAAACATTGAAGGGCAGGAAAGCCTTCCTGTGTTCCAAACCGCCTGCCACCCTGCTGTAATATGCTTCGGTCGTTTCATAAAAGTGCTGAAATGCCGGATCGGAGCCATTCGTCCATTCATACCTGATTCCCATACGTTAAGGGTCTCCTGTTTTTCGGTAAATTGAAATTTGCAGCACTAACAGAAAAGCGGAAACTCTTGCCTCCCCTGAAAGGGGTGAGCACGCCCCAGTGGGGCGTTGATGCGAACCGACCGAACCGACAGGTGAGACGGAGGGCCATGCGATAGCATGGCGGAGGGGTTTTGCTACCGCAACTGCAGAACCCCTCAGTCAGCCTATCGGCTGACAGCTCCCCTTTCAGGGGAGTCAAGGGCGGGTGCTAAACTATCATTTATCGCGCTTGCCCTTTCTAACAACTAAATACTAACGACTAGCTTCCCAACTCCCCTGCTCATAGGGATTGAAGCCGCCCGCCGGCGCTTCCTGCCCCAGGATTGCCAGAAACAGCGCCTCCCCGGAGCTCCCGGTTTTCCGCACCGGCACGCCCAGCGCTTTACTCAGCTCCGTCAGGGTCATATCGTCCAGGAAGATGTCCTCGTCGGCCTTGAGCATACTGGAGGAAAAGAGCACCTCGTCCCCCAGCTCCCG
>CAZNZS010000176.1:0-1519 GCA_964577585.1 uncultured Acutalibacter sp. | reverse complement strand
CCGCTGCGGTGGTGCTGATCCCCTCCATACTGCGGAACGATTCTTCCGGGATCGAACCTTTTACGGTGGCGGACCGGCTTCTGACGGACAGCCACGACCTGGTGAGGAAAGGGTATGGCTGGATGCTGAAATGCCTTTCACAGGTGGACCCCAAAGGGGTGGAAGCTTATCTTACCGCTCACTGTAAAGAGATGCCCCGGGTGGCTTATCGGTATGCAATAGAAAAATTTGACAGGGAAACCAGGCAAAGACTTATGGTTTTGTAAACCAATCAAAACGAAATGGAAAGGCGGCAGAACAACATGAAGCTAAACGGAAATTTCCAGAATTTGGGACAGAGCTATCTTTTTGTTACGGTGGCCAAAAAAGTAGCGGCCTACACGGAGGCTCACCCGGATAACAAGATCATCAAAATGGGCATCGGCGACGTGACCCAGCCCCTGGCCCCCGTGGTGGTGGAGGCCATGCACAAGGCCGCTGACGAAATGGGGAAGAAGGAGACTTTCCGGGGCTATTCTCCGGACAGCAACGGCTATCCCTTCCTGCGGGAGGCCATTGCCGGCTACTATAAAAGCTTCGGTGTTTCCATTGATGCCTCCGAGGTGTTCGTAGGGGATGGCGCGAAAAGCGATGTGGGCAATATCGTTGATCTTTTTGATGTGGACAACACCGTGCTGGTGCCGGACCCGGTCTATCCCGTGTATGTGGATACCAACACCATTTCCGGGCGCAGGATCGTGTATATGGACGGAAACGAGGAAAACGGCTTCCTGCCCATGCCGAAAAAGGATCATCCTCCGGTAGACCTGATCTATCTCTGCTCTCCCAACAACCCCACTGGCGCCGCCTACAGCCGGGAACAGCTTCGGGAGTGGGTGGATTACGCATTAAGCTGTAAAGCAATCATCCTTTACGATGCCGCTTACGAAAGCTTTATCACCGAAGACCTTCCCCGCAGCATCTTTGAGATCCCCGGCGCGGAGAAATGCGCCATCGAGTTCTGCTCTCTGTCAAAGACCGCGGGATTTACCGGAATGCGCTGCGGCTATACGGTGATCCGCAAGGAGCTTACGATAGACGGCGTTCAGGTCTCCAAGCTCTGGGAGCGCCGCCAGGGCTGCAAATTCAACGGCGTCAGCTATATTACCCAGCGGGCGGCCCAGGCGGTGTTCACCCCTGAGGGCAGGAAACAGATCGCCTGGAATCTCGACTATTATCGCAATAACGCAAAAGTGATGTCAAAGGCCATGGAGGAAATGGGCCTCAAGTACACCGGCGGAAAAAATTCCCCCTATATCTGGTTCAAGTGCCCGAACAATATGGGAAGCTGGGATTATTTTGACCACCTGTTGAATGATATGGAGATTGTGGGCACGCCCGGCGAGGGCTTTGGAAAAAACGGCGAGGGCTGGTTCCGCCTGACTGCCTTCGGAGACGCCGAAAAGACCAGAGAAGCCATGGAGAGAATGCAAAAGGGCCATATCTGAGCTTTTTTCACTGTCATTTGCCGAACCTTCTT
>CAZNZS010000175.1:0-1577 GCA_964577585.1 uncultured Acutalibacter sp. | reverse complement strand
TGGGAGCGCTGCCCGAACACCACGCCGATGTGCTTCACGTGTTCCGTGCGTTCCTTCCAGGGAATCCTACCGTCGATCCGGCAGTCCCCGCTGTCGGGGGTGAGAATGCCGCTCAGGATTTTGATGGTGCTGCTTTTCCCGGCTCCGTTAGGGCCGATATACCCCACCATCTCCCCCTCGCCGATGGAAAAGCTCACATCGTCGAGGGCGTGGATCTCCTCGTACTCCCGATGGAACAGGGCCTTCACCGCCTGGGAAAACCCGGCGTTCCGCCGTGCCACACGGAAGGTCTTGCGTAAATGAGAAACTTCAATCATTGTGCACTCCTTTCACTGGGAAGCGCCGCAGACAGCCTGCCGCAGTGCTTCCCTCAGGCGGTAGTTTCCCCAAAAAATGAAGACCCGCCGCCGGGCCGCTATTCGGACGCAGAGCACGCCGCAAGGCCCCGGAAAAAGGCTTCCCCGGGGTATCATGCCCTAATTGCCACCTTTTTAGGTCCTTCACGGCAAGGCCCCAAAAAAGCGTATTTAAATTATACTTCACCAAATGGGACATGTCAATAAAAAGTTTTATGCTTATCCGCTTGATTCTTTACAAATTTCACTGTATACTATCAATAAAAATGGGAAGTGTGGGAGCAGTATGGGAAAGAGCCGAAATCATTCCGTAGATATTCTTCGCATGGTTGGCGCGTTTGCCGTGATCAACCTTCACAGCTTCAGCGGAGGAGGCGTTTGGCTGGCAGAAGAGATCATCGACATCTGTCGGTTTGCAGTGCCTATGTTTTTCCTGATTTCCGGCTATTTTGCCGCTAAATTCACCCTGAAACGGAAGGTCTTTCAGATTTTAAAGATCTTTTCTCTGGCGGTGTTCTCAAATCTTCTGTACATCGTGCCCCTCTTTTTTGAATGCAATTGCAGCTGGCGGGGACTTCGCTTTGCTCTGCGGCAGCTGTTTACACAGACCGCCCGGCGTGATTTGCTGCTGTGGAATGAATCGCCTCTGGCATCTCATCTCTGGTTTCTGGGAGCGCTGCTCTACGTACTTATTCTGGACCTGGTCTTTTCTCCGCTGTTCCAAAAGCTCAAGCAGCAAAGGCTGGTGCTTTGGGGGATCGTCATTTTCCTGTTTGCAGAAGGCTCTACGCTGTATCACATACTGACCCTCACACCGGGGGAAGATTTTCACCTGTGCTATTATCGCAGCTACCTGTTTTTTGCACTGCCCTTTTACCTTTCGGGAAAGCTTCTGCGGGACAGCAGCTTTGAAAAAATCGCGCTTCCCCGCTTTGCCTATCCGGTGGGGATCGTGCTGCTGTGCGGTCTAACCCTTTTGGAACGGTACCTGACCATCCAGCGCTGGGAGGTATACGTTGGTTCCGCTGCACTGGCCTTCCTGCTGCTTCACCTGGCGATCACCCATCCGCTTTCTACCTGCCCGAAACCGGTGGCCGCTTTGGCCTGGTTAGGACAGCACACCTCGCTTTTGATCTATATCGTGCATATTTTCGTGCAGACCCGCGTACACAACCTGTATTTCAGCTTTTTCCTGCCCCAATATGAGCTCAGCCTCTTCCA
>CAZNZS010000174.1:0-1625 GCA_964577585.1 uncultured Acutalibacter sp. | reverse complement strand
GTGGGGGGGACGCTTTTGCAGTTTGTCTTCTTCTCCGGCCAGGTCATCAAGAAGATGCGCTATTCCCTGCGGCTTTTGCTCTTCGCGATCCCAATGCTGGCGCTGGTCACAGTCTTTGCGGTATGGTGCGGCTGGATGCCGGTGGAAAACCCCGGCGCCTGGGTGCTGTTCCTTGTGAGCTTCCTCGTGTGCTTTGCGCTGATCTGCGCCGGATTTGAATTCTGCTTCTGGGTCACCGGGAAAAAGTATGACGGCCTTTTGGGACAGTACCGGGAAAAGCACGAAAAACGCTCTTGAGTTTTTTTCCTTTTCCTCTTATACTGAAACGAAAATGAGGAAAAGGGGAGAGTGTGATGACGCGGGAAGAACTCGATAATGCCCTGGCGGAAATGGCAGAGGCTCTTCGAAAGCTGAAAATTCCCATATCGGAAAAAATCCAGCCGGAAATCGTTTTGAATACCCGCGCCAGGCGGCGGCTGGGCTGCTGCTATTATAAAAACGGCAGCTACACCATAGAGGTGTCCGCCATGCTGGCAGAGCAGCCGGAAAAGCTCAGGCAGACTTTGGCCCACGAGCTCCTGCACACCTGCCCCGGCTGCCGGAACCACGGAGAACGCTGGAAAGCCTATGCGAAAACGGTCAATGAAGCGCTGGGCTTTTCCATTCAGCGCCTGGCGCCGCCGGAAGGCGAAGCGGCTCCGCTGCGCCATGATACCGTCAAATATGTGCTGGAATGCCAGAACTGCGGGGCAAAGATCTACCGCGCGAGAATGTCAAAGGCCGTCAAGCAGCCATGGCGTTATCGCTGTAAATGCGGCGGAAAGCTGAAAAGATCAGTGATAGAGGAAGAAAGGCCGGATCAGGTGAAAGTGCCCTGAGCGCCTTTGTTGACTTTTCCTGAAAATCCGGGTAGAATAACAGGTAGTTTCAAAAATAGGGGGAGCCTCATGAAGAAAGGTATCGTTTTGGCTTTCGCAGTTTGCCTGCTCTGTTTTCTTTCCGGCTGCGGCAATCCCGATTCCCTGCAGCTCGATCTTTCCAGGGGATATGGGGAGCACACGAAGCTGATCCATCTGAATGCCAGCACGGCGAAAAAAAGAGACAGGATCACTGCCGTTGCGGATATTTTTGCGGACGCGCAGCCTTTGGAAAAGGACTTTTCCATGTTTGCCTATTATCCCGATTATTCCATATCCGTCAGAGGAAAAGCCCTTGGGTATACCGTGGATGAAAGCGGCGTTCTCAGAGGCATTTCCGTCGAGGACGGAGCGGGGGCCTCCTTTTCTGCCGTCGTGGATATCAACGGAGAATACGTGGATTTCTATCTGCCGGAGCTTGACGGCGAAGCCTCCCGCGTCATCTACCGTTCCGCCATTTCTTCCGCGGATTTTGCAAGGCTCATCAACCAGAGGTAGTTGTCAGTCATGAGATGATCTCTCACTCGGCACCCCTGAAAGGGGGGCTGTCGTCTGAAAGACGACTGAGGGGTTGTCCTTCCCCTAACACCACCTAGCTTCGCTTGACAAGGGTAGACACGGTTTTGCGGGGCGGTAGGAGTCCCCGGTCGGCGTTAGAACTCCTCGCCTTACGCCAGTAAGGCATCGTCGTTCACCTTGCCCGGGAAC
>CAZNZS010000173.1:0-1702 GCA_964577585.1 uncultured Acutalibacter sp. | reverse complement strand
TCATCTCTGAGCAAAAGCAAAGCAAGCTTTGCTTTCAGCGAAGGATCTCGCCCTTTAGTTGTTAGCTTTTAGTCGTTAGTCGTTAGATTCCCTGCCCTTGGGCTTCCCCTTGAGGGGAAGCTGTCATGCGTCAGCATGACTGATGAGGTGTCGCCCTTTGCCCTTGTCCTTTTCACCTCCCCTGAAAGCGGGAGGGGGACCATGCGTAGCATGGTGGAGGGGTTTTCCTTCGGCTTCCCCTTGAGGGGTGAGTGAGCGCAGAAAGCCATGGCTTTCTTGGCGCATCATGTGCGAACCGGTCTTCACTTCGTTACGGTCGGTGCTGAACGTGTGCCACCGGCACACAGCACCCGAAGCGAAGCGGAGACAGCTGTCATGCGTCAGCATGACTGATGAGGTGGTAGGCCCTTGCCCCTTGCCCTTAACTTCCCCTGAAAGGGGCGCTGGTCTCCTGCGGAGACCGTTTAGCGCCGTTCTCACCTGTCGGTTCGGTCGGTGCAGAACAAGCGCCACCGGCGCTTTGCACCCGACGCGAAGCGGAGAAAGGGGGACCGCCGTTAGGCGGTGGAGGGGTTTTCCTTCGGCTCCCCTTGTGCTCAAGGGGAGGTGGCGCGTCGTTGGACGCGGCGGAGGGGATGGAACTTCGCCCTTGCCTTTCATCTAACAACTAACTACTACCCTCTAACAACTATATAGTATGCTTCCCTCAAAAAACCTGTCCCTCTTTGCAGGAATTTCCTTTTCATCCTTCAAATGGCTCTAAAACGGCCTTTGTAGGGCAGCCCCTGCGTCCGCGAAACAGAAGACAGGGGAGGAAGGGAAGAGAGTTTCGAGAATTTTTGTGTGATTTTACAAAAATCAAATTGTGTTCTGGTCGAAATTAGCCATAAGGGAAATTGTCGTTTTGGGGTGCTTGACAACAAACAGCCGCTGATTTATAATAGCTTGCAAGTTAAAGGCTCCTGAGTTTCAAAAATGTAACAAAAAAGTTACAAAATGTGCCTTTAACGAAATTGCGGTTGCACGCGTGGCCCTGTTGCTGATGAATGAAAAGGGCCGTGCTTACAGCATATATTTTTTGAAAGGAAGAGAATCACAATGAACAAGACCGCAACACGTGTGCTGGCAGTTCTGTTGGTTGCTATGATGGTTCTTGCCTCCTTTGCCGCCTGCGGCAATCAGGGAACCACCAGCAGCACGCCTGCTTCCAGCACTCCCGCTGACAGCAGCACTCCTGCTGACAGCAGCAGCACTCCCGAAGAGGACAATACCGCTTGGGCTGCTCCCACTCCTCCGGAGTCCGATGACGACGATGAGATTTCCAGCTACTATTATGACTGGAACCTGGGCGAGTTTTATGAGGCTTATCAGGCCGCTTCCGCCGAGACGACGGACCTGAGCAAGCGTTACGCCCTGATGGGCATTGCAGAGGCCAAGCTGATCAAGTCCGGCGTCATGCTGCCCAATAAGCGCGACGGCGGCAACTTCGCTATGGGCCGCCTGGCTCCCGGCTCCAAGTCCAATATGGGCTGGGGCACCGACGACGAGCGCTATCACAACGCCATTATCACCACCGAGATCATGACGAAGGAAGACCGCGATCATCTGGTGGAGCTGCTGGGCGAGCTCAAGGGTACCCATACTTATGAGGCCGAGGCCCGCAAGTATCTGGAAGAGAAGGGCTACACCCTGAAGGACAGCT
>CAZNZS010000172.1:0-1707 GCA_964577585.1 uncultured Acutalibacter sp. | reverse complement strand
AAGCCCTTTCTCCTCAGTTTTTAAAGCCTAAAAACAGTTCCTCCACCCTTTTCTGCTGGGCGGCGTTCTCTTCGCGCTTTTCGGCATTCGGGTCCGTATAGATCATCAGGTATTTTTCGGAAGGGTGAAGCGCTGCCCGCACCTGGTCGCCGAGGATCTCGAAATATCCCTTTTCTCTCACGGAATCAAGGCACAGCTTTCCCTTTTCGTCCAGGTTTTCAGGGTCAAACTCGTAAAACTCCGCCTGAACGGTGCTGTTGTGGTAGGTAAAGCGGTAACGGAAGCCGCCGATGGCCCCAATCTCCTTATAGGACATTTCCACGAAGGAGTTCTCGTTGTCGCTCTTGATTACGGCTTTTGACGCTTCCATATATTTGCACAGACCGTCGAGATTATCTTCATACTCGGACTGATCCACAACGATATCCTCCGCCGCGGAGGTCCCGGAGCTTTCCGTTCCGGAGCCTTCCGTACCGGATACCGCGGAAGATTCGCTGAGCTTCAGCTCGGGCAGGGGTTCAATGGTCCCGCCACAGGCGGAGAGAGCCAGCAAAAGCGCGGCTGCGCAGCAAAACACCGATAAGATCCTCTTTTTCACAAAACCATCCTTTCCACATCTCAAAATCAAAAATAAGAAAAACGCGGACCCCAAAACAGGGTCCGGCGTATCTTTTCTGGTGACCCGGACGAGAATCGAACTCGTATTACCGCCGTGAAAGGGCGGTGTCTTAACCGTTTGACCACCGGGCCAGATGGTAGCGGCAAATGGATTCGAACCATCGACACTTCGGGTATGAACCGAATGCTCTAGCCAACTGAGCTATGCCGCCATATGGCTCCGCATCATGCGGAGCGCTATTTATTATAGGATATTCGCTTTTGTTTGTCAAGCAATTTACCGGGATTCTCCAAAGAAACTTTTGGAAAAATTTCTGTTTGCTAAAGTACCTCCGGCAAAAGCGGGAAAGCCTTTCAAAATCAGCCGTGAATGGAGTAGTTGGGCGCTTCCTTGGTGATCTGGATATCGTGGGGGTGGCTTTCCTTCAGACCCGCGCCGGTGATCTTCACAAACTGGGCCTTCTCATGAAGCTCTTCGATGTTCCTGCAGCCTGTATAGCCCATGCCGGAGCGCAGGCCGCCCAAAAGCTGGAACACGGTATCGGCCAGGGGCCCCTTGTAGGGAACGCGGCCTTCCACGCCCTCGGGCACGAATTTCTTCTGCTCGCCCTGGAAATAGCGGTCTCCGCTGCCCCTGTTCATGGCGCCCAGACTGCCCATGCCGCGATAGACCTTGAACTGCCTGCCCTGATACAGCTCGTAATCGCCGGGGGCCTCCTTGCAGCCGGCAACCATGGAGCCCAGCATGACCACGTTGGCACCTGCGGCCAGGGCCTTTACGATATCTCCGCTGTACTTGATGCCTCCGTCGGCAATGACGGGGATCCCGTGCTTTGCGGCTTCACAGGCGGCGTCAAATACCGCGGTGATCTGGGGCACGCCGATGCCCGCCACGACTCTGGTGGTGCAGATGGAGCCGGGGCCGATGCCGACCTTTACGCAGTCCGCGCCGGCATCGATCAGGGCCTTCGTTCCTTCGCCGGTAGCCACGTTGCCCGCGATGACCTGGAGCTTGGGATAGGTCTTCTTCACCTTGGCAACGGCCTCCAGCACGCCGCTGTTGTGGCCGTGGGCGGAATCCAGCACCAC
>CAZNZS010000171.1:0-1770 GCA_964577585.1 uncultured Acutalibacter sp. | reverse complement strand
TGTTTTACAAGGGGAGCTGTCACGGCTTTGCCGTGACTGAGGGGATTATTCTAACATCTAGCGTCTAATATCTAAAATCTACAATCCCAGCGCCGCGAAAAGGCTGCGCAGCCTGATGCGGACAGCCCCCAGATTGGTGATCTCGTCGATCTTGATCTGGGTGTAGATCCGTCCGGCGCTTTCCAGAATGGAGCGCACCTCGTCGCCGGTTATGGCGTCCACGCCGCAGCCGAAGGAAACCAGCTGTACCAGGTTGATCCGCTTATCCTTGCTGTCTGCCACATATTTCGCGGCGGAATACAGCCTCGCGTGGTAAGTCCACTGGTTCAGTACCCCGGTGGGGAACTTCTCTGTCAGGTCGCAGACGGAATCCTCCGTCACCACAATGGCTCCGCACTCGCAGATCAGCTTGTCGATGCCGTGGTTCACTTCGCCGTCCAGATGATAGGGCCGTCCGGAAAGTACGATCACCGGCAGATTCTTTTCCTTTGCCAAGGAAAGGTATTCATGGCCCTTTTGTCGCACTCTTCCCATGTAAGCGCCATATTCGGCATAAGCCGCGTCGGCGGCAGCCTTTACCTCGCTTTCGGGAATGGGCGGGAAATACTTTTTCAGAATGGCCTGCATCTTCTGGGGGAAATCCTTGCGGCGGTGAGGCCCTACATAATCATAGATGAATTTCACATTCTCCAACGCCGTGATGTTGGCGTCCAGAACCTCGGGATAATAGGCCACAACAGGGCAGTTATAGTGGTTGTCCCCCTTGTGCTCGTCGAAATTGTAGCTCATGCAGGGATAGAAAATGGCATCCGGCTTCTGGTCCAGCAGATATTCAATATGCCCGTGGAGCAGCTTGGCCGGATAGCATACCGTGTCCGAGGGAATGGTGTGCTGTCCCCGGAAATAAAGCTTCCGGTCGGATTCCGGCGAATGAAACACGCCGAAGCCGAGGGTCTTGAAGAAGGTGTACCAGAAGGGATAAAGCTCATACATGTTGAGCCCCAGCGGAATGCCGATCCTTCCCCGTTTTCCCTCACAGGGCTCGTAGGAGGCAAGCAGCTCCCGCTTGTAATCGTAAAGGTCATATTCCGCGGTGGGGCTGTGCTTCTGCAGGGGCTTGTCACAGCGGTTTCCGGCAATGTATCTCGCGCCGTTTCCGAAAGTGTTCACCGTCAGCCGGCAGTGGTTCTGGCAGCCGTTGCAGGTGATGGCCTTTACCTGGTGGGAGAAGCTTTCAAGCTCCTCCGGCGTGAGAATGGCGCTTTCCCCCGTCCCCTTTTCCTTGGCGTAAAGGGCAGCGCCGTAAGCGCCCATCAGTCCGGAAACAGAGGGGCGGATCACCGGCTTTCCGATTTCCTTTTCAAAGGCCCGCAGCACGGCGTCGTTCAGGAAGGTGCCGCCCTGGACCACAATGTGGTCTCCCAGGCCTTGAGCGCTGGTCACGCGGATTACCTTGTACAGCGCGTTCTTCACCACGCTCATGGAAAGACCGGCGGAAATGTTTTCAATGGAGGCTCCGTCCTTCTGGGCCTGCTTGACAGAGGAATTCATAAACACGGTGCAGCGGGACCCCAGATCCACCGGGCTTTCGGCAAACAAGCCCAGCTTTGCGAATTCGCTCATTTCATAGCCCAATGCTCCCGCGAAGGTCTGCAGGAAGGAGCCGCAGCCCGAGGAACAGGCTTCGTTTAGGAAAATATTGTCGATGGTCCCGTTTTTGATCTTAAAGCACTTGATGTCCTGGCCGCCGATGTCGATGATAAAATCCAC
>CAZNZS010000170.1:0-1876 GCA_964577585.1 uncultured Acutalibacter sp. | reverse complement strand
CGCATGGTCCCCCTCCCGCTTTCAGGGGAGGTGAAAAGGACAAGGGCAAAGGGCGGCACCTCATCAGTCATGCTGACGCATGACAGCTGTCTCCGCTTCGCTGCGGGTGCAAAGCGCCGGTGGCGCACGTTCAGCACCGACCGTAACGAAGTGAAGACCGGTTCGCACATGATGCGCCAAGAAAGCCATGGCTTTCTGCGCTCACTCACCCCTCAAGGGGAAGCCGAAGGAAAACCCCTCCACCATGCTACGCATGGTCCCCCTCCCGCTTTCAGGGGAGGTGAAAAGGACAAGGGCAAAGGGCATAAGGATAAGGGCGAGATCCTTCGCTGAAAGCAAAGCTTGCTTTGCTTTTGCTCAGAGATGACAGTGAAGGGGCTCAGGATGACAGTAAGAGGGCCCGGCAAGAAAGGGTATTGGAAAGCCACGGAAGGTGAGGCTCGAATTTGGGGCCGAAGCGGTAATCCTTACTGTGATCGTGAGTGGTGACAATGGCCCGGTGGGTAAATTCCACTGCCAGGGCACAAGCGCGCTCCAGGGAAAGGTCATTGAGAAGCCCACCTAAAAGTGTAGAAGAAAAAAGGTCGCCTGTACCATGGTAGTATCCTTCTATCCTGGACTGCATGCAAACACCGAATTCTCCCGAGGCGCTGTCAAACCAGGCAGCGCCCAGCTCTTTTTCCTCAAAGAAAACGCCGGTGAGGACCGCTTTTGAGAGACCAAGTTTACATAAGTTTTCCAAAATCTCACGGACCTGTTCCTTTTTATAGGGGCCGGGATCGTATTCTATGTTCAGGATCCTGCAGGCCTCGGTGAAATTCGGGACCACGATGTCGGCTTTCCTGCAAAGGCGGATCATGCCGTCCGCCATTTTCGGGGTATAGGTCTGATAGAGCTTTCCCCCATCCCCCATGACCGGATCGACCATGACAAAAGTATCGGGGCTGCGAAACATTTCGAAAATTTCCTCCACGATGCCGATCTGCTCCGCGCTGCCCAAAAAGCCGCTGTAGAGGGCGGAAAAGGATGCGTTTTCCCGTTTCCAGTGGCGTGCCATGGGCAAAAGCTCTTCGGTGAGATCCTTATAAACGAAGCCGGTAAAACCGCCGGTATGGGTGGAAAGGACCGCCGTGGGAAGCACAGAGGTCTCCACTCCGCAGGCGGAAAGCACCGGGAGGGCCACGGTGAGGGAGCATTTGCCCAGGCCGGAGAGGTCGTGGATCGCCGCGCAGCTTCTTTCTTTATATTCCTGAGATTCCATGAAGATCGCCTCTCTTTTTTCGTTTTCGGTAAATAGTAAACGGTTTGCCTTAAAAAGTCAACCCAGGGCGGGCAGCTGTGCGAAGCGGACTTCCGGGCGGCGGAGGCCATCGCGGCAAAGGGCAGCCGGCGGCATTGAGGCAAACCGCTTTACAAATCGGAAAACAGGTGATAAAATATTTGTGATTTTCTATATCAGAAAGGCAGGTTTTGCCCGTGAACGGGTATAATCCTAAAAAGCGGGCTTTGATCGTCCGCATCGGGGCAATCGTTTTGGCCCTGCTGATGGTCGCCAGCGCACTTTCCGCCGCGATCTTCAGATAACGCAGGCCCATTGCCATTTCCCGGCGCAAAGCCGGTCAAAGGAGGAACAGAGAATGTTCGGAAAAAAGGATTGGAAAGAAACCCTACTTCATATAGAAGGGATGCACTGCGCCATGTGCTCTTCCCGAATGCAGAAGGCCTTCGAGAGCGCCAAGGGCGTGCGGGAGGCCGAAGTAGATCTGGAAAGCAAGAGCGCCCGGGTGGTCTATGACGCCGGGAAGCTAACAGAAGACGATCTGAAAAAAATTGTAACGGAGACAGGCTATACCCCTGTCTGAACACAAGGAGAGAA
>CAZNZS010000169.1:0-2033 GCA_964577585.1 uncultured Acutalibacter sp. | reverse complement strand
CACCGTATTTCTCAAGATCCCTGCCGGAGCGGAACCCAAATTTTCCGATAAAGGCCAGATCCGCCCGCTGGTCCAAAGCGACCGCCGCAAACCTTCCGGACTTTTGAAGCAGCTCACAGGTAAAGTTATCCTTGTTGATCGCCACAGAAAGCCGCGCCGGCTTTGAGGTGACCTGTGCCAGAGTATTTACCACACACCCGCTGCTTTTTCCTTCCGCCTCAGTTGAAACCACGTACAAACCGTATGTGATCTTGTAAAGAGCTTTTTCATTCATTTTAGTCTCCCCTTTCGCTTCTTTTTCAGGCTTCATTATAGCCAATTTTTCCAAAATTATCAAGTGACCCATGTAAATAAAGAAAGGTCACGGTATCTTGCGGTAAAATGTGTCAAGCAAAACTGCCAACTGTCCTGGCGCTTCCGTATTTATCTCATGGCCTGTGTCCGGAAGCAGTTGAAGCTCCGCATTTGCGATTTGTTCGGCTAATTTTACAGCAGCCTTCTTATTTGCGCGGTCCCGCTCTCCGCAGATCACCAAAGTGGGACAGGAAACCCTGGAAAGAGACGGGGTGAGATCCAACACCATCATGCTTTTACAGAGCGTTAAAAATTCCTTTTTACCAAATCCTGTTTGCTGAAACATGGAATTCGGCATGAGTCGAAACAACAGATTCTGAAATTGTAAAAGGTGCTTCGGCATTTGATAAGGCGTGGCAAGCAGCACCAGAGAATTCACTTTTTCGGGATGATCCATGGCATAGTGCAGCGCCAGAACGCCTCCGAGCGACAGCCCGCACAGCTCCAGTGGCCCACTCTCTGTATCACATGCATCTGAAAAAGCAGCGTACAGCGCTTGATAGGTTGATTCGGTCCCCCGCAGCAGCTCTGCCAGATCCAGGCATAGTGCATTCTCCGCCGTTTTCATTTGTACAATGGTTTTCTTCCAGCTATCCGGCGTTTGTCCCAGCCCATGAAGATAGATCTGCTTTATAACTTTCACCTGCCGTTCTTTTTGCCACTTATTATAGTTGTTTTCCGCGTTATTGGCAAGCTTGTGCTGCCTTTTAGGTGCGGGGGCCGAAAAGGAATGGTTTGCGGATGATTGCTTAACCGAAAGCAAGAGCAAATTTATAGCTTGCACCTGCGGTGCATGCACTCGTGAAGGCAGTGTTCTGTAGCTTTCAGTGTGCGGCCCGACCAATAGCAGTGCGAACACCCATTCTCGGCCTCCCTGAAAGGGGGCATCTGAAAGGCGACTGGGAGGTTCCGTGTGGCGAGCTGGAATCCCTCCGTCACGATGTCTCGTCCTTGACTCGGGTGCAAAGGCACCAAGAAAAGCCATGGCTTTCGGCGCTTGTCCAGCACCGACCGTAACGAAGTGACCGAACCGAAGGCGAGACAAGGTCAAGGGCACTCTTCTGGTCGGGTTACACGCTGAAAATTATAGAACGCTGCCTTCCCGACTTGCCTGTGGTGCAACCGCAAACTATAATTTAGTTGTCCTTAACCTCCCCTTATTCAATAAGGGGAGGTGGCGGCTGTAAAGCTGCCGGAGGGGATTCATACACGCAGAAAGCAGTATGAAACTGCTAACTTTTTATCCCCTCAGTCAGCTTTGCTGACAGCTTTCTCGCCTTCGGCTCGGTCGGCGCTAAACGGTTTCCACTGGAAACCAGCGCCCCTTTCAAAAAGGGGAGCCTAAGAGCACCGCTAAACTATAATTTCCTGCCCTTTCTCTTATCTCGACATTCTACATTGCCCTTTCTCCCTTGCGCCGAAGGCGCAACCATCGTCCAGCATCCAGAATCTAGAATCTAGCATCTAAGAACAAAAGAACCTGCCCGGGAAAACCCAGACAGGTTCTTTGTTACTGCAAATTTCTAATTAAGAAGCGTTGTGCGCTTCAAAATTACTCAGCCATTTTCTTCAGCTTTGCGTACTTCTCAGTGGCAAACTTCTCGGCATCGGCAAAGAGCTTCTCTGCACGCTGCGGGAAGGAACGGGTCAGGCTGTTGTAGCGGACCTCGCCCATGATG
>CAZNZS010000168.1:0-2072 GCA_964577585.1 uncultured Acutalibacter sp. | reverse complement strand
TAATTGCCCCTTTTAGGGGCGGTGCAAACCACCAGTTCTACTGGTGGTTTTGATTTGGAAGCAGCACTTCAAAGCTTTCCCTTATTTTTCGAGGGAGTTCAGGGCTGCCTGCAGCTCCCGGCAGCGGAAGATCCTGGCCCCATGGGGCGTGTCGCCGTGCTCGGGATCGTTTGAAAAGCTCTGAAGAAGCTCACAGGGGAAGCTTTCACATTCCCCGCAGAAGGCCACGCCCTTTTCCATAGCGCATTTTGCCACCGCGCAGGGCTCCTGCCCCGGAGAAACGTGGAAGGGGCGGCCCCCGGTGGAAACGCACCCCCCGCAGCCGGTGCTTTCCGCAAATTCGCAGCCCCTGCACTCCAGGCCGCAGTAGGCGGTGATCGATTCTCTCGTTTTGGGCAGATCATTCATTTCTCACACGCTCCTTATTCTGAGCTTTCGCTCGATTTTCCCCCAGAATAACAGAAAAAACAGGACAGCTAACTGTCCTGTTTTGCATATTGTTCGGTAAAAAATTTTCCGATATCCGCCAGATCGTCTTTCAGTTTTTGAGGAGAAAGCACCTGAACGCCGCTGCCGAAGGAGAGCACCCAGGAAAGCATGGCGCCGTAAAAGGTGAAGCCTATGGAAAAGCGCAGGCGGCCGTCCGGTTCTATAGAAAAGCTGTTAGGGCCGTATTCCTCAATGAGCCGGTATTTCATTTCCGGCTCAAAAATTGCTTCGAGAAGGAAATTTTCCTGCCAGGTCCTTGAAAAATCCAACTTTTTTTCCGGTACTTCCCGGGGAGAAAACGCGGTGTCTGTCAACCGGAGCTCCCACAGCCGGGAAAGCTTGAAAAGCCGGAAATCCTCTTTTTCCGTACACCAGGCCAGAAGATACCAGTCTCCCCACTGGAATACGATGTGATAAGGCTCGACTCTTCTTGAGCTCTCTCCTTTTTCCGAATAGTAGCGAAAGGTGACGAGAAAGCGGTTTTCTATGGCCTCACGCAGGATGGAGATCTTTTTCGTCAGACTGTCTTTATAGTGGGAGGCAAGGTCAATGAGCATCGGGGAAGCGCTTTCTCCGCTTTGGGAAAGCTTTTCTTCCAAAGCAGCCTTGTGAGGAACAGGGGAAATGCTGTCCACGCCGCGGATCCCGGAAAGGATGGCAGAGAGCTCCTCCTCAGTCAAAAGCTGCTTTGGAAGGGTATAGCCCGGAGCAATGGAAATGCCGCCGTTTCTGCCCTGTTCGGTGACGATGGGGATCCCGGCCCTGCAAAGAGTCTCGATATCCCGGCTGACGGTGCGCCGGGATACCTCAAATTTTTCCGCCAAAAAGGGGGCGGTGACCTTGTCCCGGCGGAGCAGGGCCGCCAAAATGCCCAGCAAACGGTCGATTTTCATGGAATTGATCTCTCCTTACGAAAAAAAGCCCGCAAGGGGCTTTTTCCGGATAACATATTCAGAGTATGGGCAAAATTGCGGCTTTTACCGCGAGCTTCAGAAGGAGAATTTGTCCTGGAAATAGGAGGCCAGGTTTTCAATGGGCATACGCACCTGCTCCATGGAATCCCGCTCCCGAACGGTGACGCAGTTGTCTGCGGGGTTTTCCCCGTCGCCCACGGTCTGGAAGTCCACAGTGACGCAGAAGGGTGTGCCGATCTCGTCTTCCCGGCGATACCGCTTGCCGATGGAGCCGGTCTCGTCAAAGTCTGTCATGAAGTGCCGGGAGAGAAGATCCCTGACCTCCAGGGCTTTGGGAGAAAGCTTCTTGGAAAGGGGCAGGACGGCGGCCTTGTAGGGGGCGACGGCCGGATTCAGGTGGAGTACGACGCGCACATCGTTCTTTTCCTCGTCCAGGACCTCTTCGTCATAGGCCTCGCACAGCAGGGCAAGGACGGTTCTGTCAAGGCCGTAGGTGGATTCGATGATGTAGGGGATGAACTTCTCGTTGGTTTCGGGATCCAGATATTCCTGCTTCTGGCCGCTGTATTCCTGATGGCGGGTAAGGTCAAAATTCGTCCTGTTGTGGGTGCCGTTGATCTCGCCCCAGCCGAAGGGGAACAGGAACTCGATATCGCAGGCGGCCTTGGC
>CAZNZS010000167.1:0-2120 GCA_964577585.1 uncultured Acutalibacter sp. | reverse complement strand
CCCTCCCCTTTCAGGGGAGGCGAGAACCACTGCCTTTCTGTTAGCTCGCTAAACTATAATTTAGCGGTGATCTTAGGCTCCCCTTAGCAGAGGAGGTTAAAGGTCTAGGGCATTCTAACAACTAAAGGACGAGATTCTTCGTCACTGCGTTCCTCAGAATGACAGACTGGGGGGCTCAGGGCGACAGGAAAGGAAGCCGGATAACAACAAGAGCTCAGAATGACAGATACTGCCCTTGTCCTTTATCCAGAATCCAACTCGCAGCAAACGGCAAAAAGCTGGTGCGGCGCAGAGATCCCTCTCTGCGCCGCACCAGCTTCTGAACAAATCAATATTTCGGGCTTATTTGAGCTCGCCCAATTTCTGCAGGACCAGATCCTCTCTTACCAGCAGGGCAAGGTAAGGCAGGCCGTAGATGCTTTCGTACTGAGAATAGGTGGCGCTGCCGGTATTATTCTCAAAATACACGGCGAAATCCTCATCGGTAAGGTTCAGCTTCATATCCTCGCTGAGGGCCTGAAAGATCAGGTCGCTTTTGCCGCTTTCCTCAAGCTGTGCCCGGTTTGTCTCCACAAGAGCGTCGAGGCTTTCCGCCTGGGCGGCCTGCTGGACGAATTCCTCCACGTCCATGTTATACTGAGCAGCGGCGCTGCTATAGTAATTTCTGAGACGCCGTTCCTGAAAATCCAGGATCTCCCGGGGGATCTCGGAAACCTCCGCCTGAGTCTGGATCTGCTGCCACAGATAATCCGACACTGCCTTCTGCCGCAGCTCCTCTTTAACGCCTTTTTCCGCGTCCTTCCGGTTTGACCACCCTTCGGAGCTTTTCCAGTTTGAAGCGACAAAATCGTCCGTCACCTCGGGAATCACGGTTTCCTGAATGTAATTTACGGTGGTGACGAACACCGCGTCTTTGCCGTTCAAGTCCTCCACCCCGTAATCCTCGGGGAAGGTGACGTTCACATCAAAGGTATCTCCCGGCTTATGGCCGATAAGCTGCTCCAGAAAATCATCGATATAATTCGTGACACCGATGGTGACGGTGGTGCCGTTTCCCTGGGTGTTTCCACCCTCAAACTCCACGCCGTCCACACTGCCCACATAATCGATATTGACGGAATCGCCGTCCTTTACCTCCCGGTCGGTGATCTGCTTTGCTTCCGCATAGTTCTGGGCCCTGCTGTTCAATTCGCTTTCCACAGCCTCAGCGGAAATGTTCGCGGTGTCTTCCGGGATCTCCATATTTTTGTAATCGGGCAGGGTAACGTAAGAAAGGGCGTTTACATTTGCAAAATACCCGTTATCGGTCAAGCCTTCACTGTAATTTGCGGAAGCGCTGCCGCCACCTGCGGTTCCCTCGGATGAGACGCTGCTCTGAGTTTGAGAGCTTGTCCCGCTCTGCCCTTCGTCCTTTTTGGAACAGCCCGCAAAGGACGAAGCGCATACCGACGCGGCCAGCAGCAGAGGCACCAGCCTCTTTCCCCACTGTTTTGTCATAAATCATTCCTCGTTTCTCGGATCATCAGTCCAGATTTTCAGCCACAAAGAGTCTTTCGGCAAAAGGTCTTTTTCAGGTATCCTCATTCTCAGCTCATTGGCCGTAGTAAGCGTTTGCCCCATGCTTTCGCAGATAATGCCTGTCCAGAAGTTCCTGCTGCATGGGAGGCAGACCCGGCTCAAGCATTATAGCATGCCAGGCCATAAAGCACAACTCCTCCAGCACAACGGCGTTATGGACGGCGTTTTCCGCATCGGTACCCCAGGCAAAGGGACCGTGGCTGTGGACCAGCACAGCGGGGATATCCGCAGGGCTTTTTCCCCGGAAGGTCTCGACAATGACCCGGCCTGTTTCCAACTCGTATTCTCCGGCGATCTCCTCGGGAGTCATTTTCCTGGTGCAGGGGATCTCGCCGTAAAAGTAATCGCCGTGAGTGGTGCCCAGCGGCGGAACGGCTCTGCCGGCCTGGCTGAAGGTGGTGGCCCAGCGGCTGTGGGTGTGAACTATTCCACCGATCCCCTCAAAGCTGCGGTACAGCTCACAGTGCGTGGCCGTATCGGAAGAAGGGTTCCATTTTCCCTCTGCTTTTTTCCCTGTTTTTACATCCACCAGCACCATGTCG
>CAZNZS010000166.1:0-2151 GCA_964577585.1 uncultured Acutalibacter sp. | reverse complement strand
CGGCGGATTCCTGGAACACCGCCGAAAACAGGGTGTAATACTCCTCCCGGTCAAATTCCGTAATCGGTATCCCATTTAAGAGCACCTGGCCCTCGGTGGGGTCATACAGCCCGCAGAGGAGCTTGACCAATGTGGTCTTCCCAGCGCCGTTCAAGCCCACCAGCGCCGTTTTCTCCCCGGTGCGGAGAACCATGTTCATGTTGCGAATGGTATCCGTCTTTGCGCCGGGATAGCGGAAGGAAACGTTTCTCAGCTCCAGCTCCCACTCCCCAGTTTGGGGCAGGGGCCTGCCCCCTTTCCTGCGGAAGCTCTCGGGATAATCCAGAAGCTCCCGGAAGGCGGCGATCTGCAGGTGGTATTTATGCAGGGTGGAAAACTCCTTCAGACAGGCGAGAAGCTGATCGGAAAAATTGCCCACGGCCGAAAAATAAAGCACGAATGATGCCGGGTCAAGCTCTCCCCTGACAGCGCCCCAAAGCAGCACGGCATAGGCGGCCCCCTCCCGCAGGAAAGCGGCGGCGCAGTCGGCGGCATCGGCGGCAAATTCGATCCACCCCTGGCGGAAACCCCAGCCGCGCCGGGCCCGGGAAAAGCTGTCGTACAGATCCGTGAGCCAGCGGGCAAGGCCAAAAAGGCGCACGTCCTTCGCGTAGCGGTAGTTCCCGGCCTCCTCCTGCACATAGCTCATTTTTCTGTCCAGCGCCGCCCAGCTCTCCCGGTTCCGGAACACCCACCGGTTCGCCTGCCGCCGGGCAAGAAAGCTCAGACAGGTCAGCACCGTCACCCCCAGAAGCACCAGGGGGCTGAAGCTCCAAAGCACCGCTCCGAAAAAGAGCAGCCCGATACAGGCGGTCAAGAGCCGGCGCATCACCCGGTAACAGTCTTCCCCGGCGGCACTGTTGTTATTGAGCACATCTCCCCGTTTGCCGGCGGTGTCGAGAAACTTCTGGTCCTCCCCGTGGGGATAATCGGTGGTGATGACCTTCAGATTGGCCAGAATTCCCAGCTGCTGCCGGGGCAGGATCAAAAACCTGGCGTCGGCATACGGCGCAATGCCGGAAATGCCTGCCCCACAGAGCAGGGCTGCCAGGGAAAAGAGCAGGATCTCCCAAGAAAGCCGCCCAAAGCCCGCTCCGCTTTCCAGCAGGGAAATGACCCGGCTAGGCAGAAGCATTCCGACAGCGGGAACCGCCACCTCGCAAAGGGACAGAAGCCCATACCAGGGATACAGGCCGGGCACAGTCTGCCAGCCGTTTTTCAGCAAGAACTTCAAATCGCTCCCCATGGAGTACCGCGGCTTTTCCTTTTTCTTCGTTTTCATCTATCCGCACTCCCCTTTCTCAAATCACAGGATCTCTTCAAAAATCCGGGCCCCTTTTTCGTGAAAAAAGCAAACAAGTCCCAGAGGGTTGAAAAAACAGCTTTCAATCCTTTCGCTTTTTTGATTCCTTTTTTGTTTTTATCCGTTCTCCGCTAAACCGCGGCTTTTCACATAGGGCGCCCAAAACAGGGACAGCAGCAGGGCGCAGCCCACCGCCGCCCAGTAGCCGAGCCCGCTAAAGCCGGACCAGTTCCAGGCCCACAGCACTAAAAGGGCGTCCGTCAGAGGCGTGAAAATACCGAACAACAGCAGGTTCAGAGGCAGCAGCAGCGTCTGAAGCAGGGGGCGGATCAGCGCGTACAGCACCGCCAGCAGCAAGCCGCCCCAAAAGACAGAGACTATCCCTCCGCAGGAGGGCAAAAGCAGAACGCAGACCAGCAGAGCGCCCCAGCACCCGGCAAGCCGTATCAAAAACGCTTTCATTGCCTTCCCTCCCTCTGAAACGGCGCGATCAGCTTTACGCTTACCTCTGAGCCGTCCTTTTCTTCCACATTTACGGAGAGCTCCGGCGAGCCTTCCGAAAGCGCTGCCAGGCAGGCTGCCAGAAGCGCCTCCTTTTCCCGCAGGCTGTCCCCCAATTTCCCCGGCAGCAATTCCAGCACCGGCGCAAAGGAAAACAGCCACTGGCCCACCGCATACCCGGCAAGCCCCAGGAAGAGCCGGAAGCTCTTTCCGCTCCGCCGGAGCCTGACCCGGAGCAGGAGCAGCGGGCCGCTACTCCACACAGATTTTCACCTGCAGGTCCGTGCCTTCTTCTTCCTCCTGAATGT
>CAZNZS010000165.1:0-2208 GCA_964577585.1 uncultured Acutalibacter sp. | reverse complement strand
CATGCTCCTGGCACTGGTAAACGGAGAGCTGCAGATCGGCTGGTCGAAAAGCCATATCCGCTGGCCCTTCCGAAGCCAAGCCAAGCAGCTGGTGATCGAGCTGCCCAAAACGGTGGAACGTGCGGAGGTGGGAACGGTCTCCGCCTGGGTCGCCTGCAGGGGGCTTATGATGAGCAAAATTGATTTTCACACAATATCCGGCGCGATTTCTGTGGAACGTTTTCAGGGTGAACGGGTCAAGCTCGGTTCCACTTCCGGGCAGGTCGGGCTGCAGGGCGTGGCGGCGGAAGCGCTGGAAGTCAATTCCGTTTCCGGAAAGATCACGGGAGACTTTTCCGCAGAAAGCGCCTCGGTTCACTCTACCTCCGGGTCCGTCCATGTACAAGGGAGTACGGCAGGCGGTCTGAACATCTCCTCCGTGTCCGGGAAGGTAGAGCTGGAGGGTACTGTGGGAGGAGAACTGAAGGCCAACAGCACTTCCGGAAAGCTGCTGCTTAATCTGGAAGCTCTGCCGGAAAGACTGCAGTGCTCCAGCGTCTCGGGAAAGACAGAGCTTCTCCTGCCCGACGATCCCCAGGGCTTCCTGGCGGAGTACACTACCGTGTCCGGCGGCTTTGAGTGCGGCTTCCCCGGGGAGTATCTCCGGCAGGAAAAACGGTCCGGCGCATTCCGGTACGGGCAGGGGAAAACAAATATCCGGATTTCCACCACCTCTGGCGGAATGACAGTTATGAAGCGATAAGGGAAGAAAGGGGCGCTTATCATGAACGAATATCAGCGCAAAATTTTAGAGATGATCGACCAGGGCACCATCACCCCGGAGGACGGAGAGAGGCTTTTAAAGGCATTGGAAGGGGGACAGCCCGCCGAAGCGGCGCCGAAACAGCCGAAAGGTATTTACACCGCTTCCATGGAAATGGCAAGAAAAGCCGTAGAGACGGCAAAGGAAGAGATGAAGAAGATCC
The DNA here is from genome assembly GCA_964577585.1 of uncultured Acutalibacter sp. Lineage (GTDB taxonomy): Bacteria > Bacillota > Clostridia > Oscillospirales > Acutalibacteraceae > Acutalibacter. The sequence goes on along the minus strand of CAZNZS010000165.1, from coordinate 1,243 downwards.
ATTTCGGCGACGTCGGGGAGCAGCTGGAGGAAGCAGGAGAACAGTTGGAGGAGGCAAGGGAACAACTGGAAAATTTTCCCTTCAGTGAGGAAGAAATGGAAAATTTCCCCTTTGGAGAGAGGAAATCCGACGAGGGCGATACCAGGGCCAGCTTCCGGGAATACCCGCCCATGGCGGGAGAGCTGGAAAACCTGTATATCAAGTGGGTAAAGGGCGATATTGAGATCCTGCTGACCGACGGGGACGAAATCAAGGTCACGGAGTATTCCTCTTCCTTTGACCTCAAGGAGGACAATACTCAGGTGGAGCTGGAGGACGGCGAGCTGCGGATCTCCTGGGACAGGAACAGCTGGCGGAAGCAGGAGGAAAGGCCGCAGACCAAAACCCGTCACCTGCAGCTGGAACTGCCCAGAGTTTCCCTGGGCAGTTTGGAGGATGTGGAGATCAAAAGCGTTTCCGGCGTGATCACCCTGCCCGATCTGAGCGTGGAGGATCTCACCATTTCCACGGTCAACGGCGCAGTGAACGCTTCCCGCCTGCAGGCGGAGGACATGAAGCTCAGCAGCGTTTCCGGAAACCTCCGCCTCATGGAGATTCAAGGGGAAAATGTGGAGGTTTCCAGCGTCAACGGAGAAATCAATGTGCAGAGCTTCCGTGGGGAAGACGCGGTGCTGAAAACCGTTTCCGGGAAACTGAAGGCGATCGGGACGGGCGAATCCCTGGAAGTGAGTACCGTTTCCGGCAAGGCGGAGGTGATCCTCACGGAAATGCCCGACAGCGATGTGAACCTGCACACCGTTTCCGGCAGAGTGAGTCTGAAAATTCCTGAATCCGGCGGCTTTACGGTGGATTACAATACCAAGTTTGGAACCTTCCGCTCCGATTTTCCGCTGGAGGGGACCATTGGAGCGAAGATCGGCGAGGGCACTTACGGCAGCGGCGACACAGAGATTTCCGCTTCTGCCGTAAGCGGTGTCATCGAACTGCTGCGCATCGATTCTTAAGAAATCAAGAGAGGAGAAATCACTTATGAATAACGAAAAACAGAAAATTCTCGACATGATCGACCAGGGGACCATCACTGCCGCAGACGGCGCAAGGCTTCTGGAATGCCTGGAGGATACCCGGGAAAAGGAAAGCGAAATGGCCCACGAGACGGCCCGGAGAATGAAGGGAAAACGGCTCAGAATCCAGGTCACAGGCGTGTCCGATGGCAACAAGATGAATGTGGACGTGAAGGTGC
>CAZNZS010000164.1:0-2210 GCA_964577585.1 uncultured Acutalibacter sp. | reverse complement strand
CCTCCTCCTTCCCCTCCGGCGGATTGCGCGCCACCTTCGAAGCAAGAGGGTATACCGCCTGGGACCCCACAAGCTATGCCTTTGTCAAGGGAGATTCCCTGTATATCCCCACCGCGTTCTGTTCTTACAGCGGCGAGGTGCTTGACAAGAAGACCCCCCTTCTGCGCTCCATGGAGGACCTGAACCGTCAGGCTCTGCGGATCCTGCGGCTGTTCGGCGACAACACCACGAAGCGCGTGGTGACTACCGTGGGCCCGGAGCAGGAATATTTCCTGGTCGACAAAGAGCTTTACAACAAAAGAGAGGATCTCATTTTCTGCGGCCGCACACTGTTCGGCGCGAAAGCCCCCAAGGGTCAGGAAATGGAAGATCATTATTACGGTACCATCAAGCCTCGGATCGCGGCCTATATGAAGGAGCTTGACGAAGAGCTCTGGAAGCTGGGGATCCTGGCAAAAACAAAGCACAACGAGGTGGCCCCGGCTCAGCACGAGCTTGCGCCCATCTTCTCCACCACGAATATCGCCACGGATCACAACCAGCTCACCATGGAAACCATGAAAAACGTGGCTGCCCGTCACGGCCTTGTCTGCCTGCTTCACGAAAAGCCCTTCGAGGGCGTCAACGGCAGCGGCAAGCACAACAACTGGTCCCTTTCCACCGACACCGGAGAAAATCTCCTGGACCCCGGCAAGACTCCTTCGGAAAATGCCAGGTTCCTGCTGATCCTGGCGGCGGTGATCAAGGGCGTGGACGAATATCAGGATCTGCTGCGCATTTCCGTAGCCTCGGCCGGAAACGATCACCGGCTCGGCGCCAACGAAGCGCCTCCCGCCATCATCTCCATGTTTCTGGGCGACGAACTTACCGGCATTCTGGACGCTATTGAATCCGGCGCAGTCTATGGCGGCGTAGAGCACAAGAAGCTGGAGACCGGCGTTCACGTGCTGCCGGATCTCAACAAGGACACAACGGACCGCAACCGCACCTCTCCCTTCGCGTTTACCGGAAACAAGTTTGAGTTCCGCTCCCTTGGCTCGGCGATCTCCATTGCCTGTCCCAACATCATGCTCAACACTATCGTGGCGGAAGAACTGAGACAGTTTGCCGATGAGCTGGAAGGCGCAAAGGAGTTGAAAGCGGCGGCTCTCTCGATTGTCAAGCGGGTGGTCACCGAGCACAAGCGGATCATCTTCAACGGCGACGGCTATTCCGAGGAATGGGTCAAGGAGGCAGAGCGCCGGGGACTTCTCAACCTGCGCACCACGGTAGACGCCCTGCCGAGATATCTGGACCAGAAGAATATCGAGCTCTTTACAAGCCACAGGATCTACACCGAAGCCGAGATGGAAGCCCGGTATGAGACCATCATGGAAGAGTATGCAAAGACCCTGCGCATTGAAGCGCTGACCTTCAGCTCCATGCTTCATCGGAAGATCATTCCCGCGGTGAGCAGGTATCTGGCGGTGCTGGCGAGCTCCGTGAGCGCAAGGCAGAGTGTTGTGAAGGAACTGCCCTGCAAGACGGAAACAGAACTGCTCAAAAAGCTTTCCGGTCTTCTGGACGAAGCCTATGAAAGGACAGAGGCGCTGGACGTCGCCCTGCAGGATCCCCGCACGCAAAGCCCCAACATTTTGACGGTCGCCGCCTATTACAGAGACACCGTCATTCCCGCCATGGAGAAACTGCGGAGCATGGTGGACGCCATGGAAGCGGATGTTGCCTCCGAATACTGGCCCTATCCTGTATACGCTGATCTGATGTTCAGCATTTGAGGGGTTCGGCAGCTGTAAGACAATAGAGGTGGGGTTGTTCTTGCCCCTGCGGCACAGGACAAAGGCCAGCGCCGAAAAAGCGCCGGCCTTTGTCCTATTTGGAACAGGCGGCGGGCTCCCGCCAGCCGTATCCGGCTGTCATATCGGAAAACGGCTTCTGAATGCGCTGCCGTTTCCCATGGCATAATCTGTTGACACTTTTGCTTCTTTGGTCTATAATAGCAAAAGTATTTCCGGGTGTTGCGCAGTTGGTAGCGCGCTTGCTTTGGGAGCGCTGCCCCGCCTATCCGCGATGGGTGCAGGCGAAGCCAGGAAGCCCTTGAAACAGCGGCGTTTACAGGAATTCTCCGCACGGTGAAGCCAGGCAAGAAAACCCCTTTGACCACAGGAATGACCACAGTCAGCAGACCACAAAAATTCAATATCCGGGTGTAG
>CAZNZS010000163.1:0-2231 GCA_964577585.1 uncultured Acutalibacter sp. | reverse complement strand
GCCATCGTGGGCGGGATCCGATAGGTGACCTCCACCGTGAGGGTGTCCTCATTGACAATCCGAATCACAGGAGTGCGCAGCGCGCCGATATCCTCCTTCTCGATAGTGCCGCTGCCGTAATAGCCGATCATGGGCTTTGCGTTCATACGGGATTTCTTGGCAGCGTTCGACCAGGTTTCATAGAAGGACTCGAAATCGCCCTTCGCCTGAGTCAGTTCTTCCTTATTGAAAAACACATCGGTGACACTGCCGCCTGTGGGCTCGTACACAATGTAAAAATCGCCGTCCCAAAGAGCGGGATCGATACTTCCCTCAGGAAGCAGCAGTTCCAGGACCGCTCTGCTGTCGGCGTCAGTTTCTTTGCTGTGTATGTAATACAGGTCGTAAGTAGTTACAGCTTCTCCGTCCTCCGCAAGCTCAACATCCTCCAGCAGGTGATCCGGCATATTCGCCAACGCCGCGTAAAGAGCCTGCTTTTCGCTTTCTTTCCCGCCTTCATTCCGCAGCTGGCGGCTTTCTAGCAGCACTGCCCTGTTTTCCGCAGCAAGATAGATTTCCCGGGCCGCATTGTCCAGCTCGGTAATCTGCAGGTATTTGACATAGGTAATGATGGCAACCAGGGAAACAGCCAGCAGGATGATCAGGATGCCCACTGTTACCAAAACTTCCGTCAGGGTAAAGCCCTGTTGGCGTTTCTTCCGCTGAAACTGCTGTATCACGTGCCATCACATCCTTTCGCCATGCTGGATTTTCCTGTCAATACAAGGCTTTCTTGAAAAAGAAATTCCCAAAAGCACAAAATTTCGCACCTGCGGCTCATGAGCTGCAGTACCAAGAGCACACAGTAGCGCAATCAATTTTCCAAGTCAAAAACTATGTTTTATTATACTCCCAGCAGCAGATTCTGTCAATTGCTTTTACGCACTTCACAATGGCAGAATATCTCATTTTTCCTGCTGATGGGGCAGTCCTGAACATGTGGGAAATAATGGTAAGCTCAATAACCTTTCACAGTGAAAAATATTGGAGAAGAATCCTCATTATGCTGCCCTTGTTTCAGTGGAAAATTGCCGAAATCGGGTTCCCGCTCCCACAACCGGAGAAAAGCCATCACGCAAAAGCTGCCTAGGCAATGTTCTGTTCGTGTTTCTGAACTTTTTTGGTAAAAAAATAGAGGCTGATCTCTTCCGGAGAAATCCCCAGCACAGCGCAGGAGCGGTATATCTCTCCGCTGGAAAACTCAGCCTGATTGTTCAGCTTTTTTTGCAAGGCCATATACCCCATGCCAATCTTCTCGCAAAAGCTGTCCTGCGTCCTGCAAGCCTCGTCGATTTTTTCTCGCAGCCTGCTGTAATCAAAAACAATATCGTTCATTTTTCATCCTCCATTCTCCATTCCGGTAACTCCCTTTGATCCGCCCTGTATGTAAATGAATCCGGCAGGAACTCCAGCCTGAACCGCAAGAATTTTCTCAAGGCTTTCGTCTTTTTGAATTTGTTCGTGTTTCTGAACAAATAATATCATGGCAGCCCAAAGAAGTCAACCTCCAATATCCACGCCTTTATCCCCTCTCTTTAATTAAATCCGCGCTTCTTTAGTTGCGATTTCCAAACAAGTATGTTACTATCATATTAAAGAAGTGGGGGACAATATGGATACCATAGCTGATCGGATCAAAATGGCATTACAGATACGTCAGATGAAGCAAAAAGATCTGGTAAGGGCCACCGGAATCGGAAAATCTTCGATCTCCACCTATTTGGCCGGCCTTTACGAGCCCAAGCAAAAGAACATCTATAAAATTGCCCGCGCACTGCGTGTCAACGAGGCTTGGCTGATGGGATATGACGTGGATATGGAGCTCCCGCTGCGGCAGGCCCCCTCCGATTGTTTGACCCCTGAAGAGACAAGGATCGCTCTTGCTTACAGGGCTGCCAGCACCGATGACCGGGAAGCTGCAAGAGCTGTTCTTCGGAAGTACATGGAACCGTTGGCCCCAACCGTTCAGGATGCTGTTTCCGAAAACGCCGAGGACGTTTGACCGGCTCTACCCATCCCATAAGGCCTGTGTCTGCTGTGCCGCCTTTTTAAAGCCGAAATTGTCTCAATTTGAGACGCTTTCCCAAGTTGTTTTGAAAAAATAGTGCATATTCTGCAGGATCCCTCAAAAACATTCAATCAAAACCACCAGTAGAACTGGTGGTTTGCACCGCCCCTAAAAGGGGCAATTA
>CAZNZS010000162.1:0-2272 GCA_964577585.1 uncultured Acutalibacter sp. | reverse complement strand
TGCAGCGGTAAAACCCCTCCACCGCCGTTCGGCGGTCCCCCTCCCCTTTCAGGGGAGGCAAGAGTTTCTGCTTTCTGTTAGTGCGTCAAACTACAATTTACCGAACTAACTACCTTCTCTGTCATCACTGAAACAAGCTTTGTCCTTTCGTTGTCAGAGAAAGAGATAAGAGTACAGACTGAACTTAAAAAAGAACGGAGGAAAAAGAATGGAATTTACCATTTCGAAGAATTGTAAAGCTTATCCTCACAAGAAGCACTGGCAGTACTGCGTGGGCAGCGGGCATGCGCTTTTGGCCCTGCGCACCGACTACACCCGGCAGCTGAAAGTCATTCATGATGAACTGGGAATCCGCTATGTGCGGTTCCACGGGATCTTCTGCGATGACATGAACACCATGCACACCCTGGCGGATCTGATGCCCTTCCCCGGCGCGGAGCAGTTTACGGAACAGAGCTTCCACGCCTGCGGCGTGGCTTATGACAACGTGCTGGAGGCCGGCATGAAGCCCTTTGTGGAGCTGAGCTTTATGCCGAAGGCACTGGCGGCAAGAGACGACAGGGGAATGTTCTTTTACAAGCCCTGCATTTCTCCACCTGCCGATTACGGGGCCTGGGCAGAGTATATCAAGGCCTTTGTGCGGTTTTTAGAGCACCGGTACGGCCAGGAAGAAGTGCGAACCTGGCCCTTTGAGGTGTGGAACGAGCCGGATCTGCCCGTGTTTTTCTCCGGTACCAGAGACGAATACTTCAGGCTTTATGAGGTCACGGCCCGGGCGATTAAGTCTGTGGACAGCGAACTTCGGGTAGGCGGGCCTTCCACCAGCGGCAGCAAATGGGTGCGCTCCTTTGTGGAGTTCTGCGAAAAGAACCAGGTGCCGGTGGATTTTATCACCACCCATCAGTATGCCGGAGATCCTCTGGGCGGCGTAGAGGATCAGGGAGGTATGGAAGGCGGGGCGGCTCCCGATTTCCATTTTGAAATGCCAGATCTCAGCAGCGTAAAGGAAAAGACGTTTCTTGCCGGCCAGCGCGCCATCATGCCGGACCAGTCGGAAGCAAGGGACATCCCCAATGACACGTTCCTCAGGAACGCTCCCATCGTCAAGCAGCAGGCGAAGGGCCTGCCGGTGTACTATACCGAGTGGAACGAAAACGCCGGATTTGCTTCCTACACGAACGACACCCGGAAGGTGGCGGCATATGATGTGAAGACGGCTCTGGACGTTGCGGAGGATCTGGACGGCTCAAGCATTTGGTGCTTCAGCGATATTTTTGAAGAGCTGCATCCTTTCCCCCAGCAGTTCCACGGCGGGTTCGGTATGCTCACCCAGGACGGTGTTCCCAAGCCGGTATTCTACGGCATGAAGCTGCTTGCCATGGCCGGAGAGGAACGGCTGGAGCTGGGGGAAGACGCCACAAAGGGAGAAATCGGCATCGCCGCCTTCCGGAGGACAGGGGAAACCCAGGTGCTGCTGTTCCGCCAGAAGATGAAAAACCTGGATCTGCCCAAAGAAAAAGCTGTTGTAAGGGTGGAATGCGACCGGAAGCCGGTCAGAGTTACGGTGCTGCGGATAGATGAGGATCACTGCAATCCCCTGAAGGTATGGGAGGGAATGGGAAGCCCGCAGGATATGAATCGGAAGGAGATTGAAGAGCTGAAGGAAAAAACTGCTTTGCGCCGGGAGGTCTGGCCCTTTACCTGGAAAAACGGCGTGCTTGCCGTCAATGCCGAGCTTGGCGTAAACGACCTGTATTTTATGGAGATCGAGGCATAAAGAAAACATCAGAGAGAAAAGAGGAAGGACAGGAAGCCGTGGCAGGCGTCCTGTCCTTCCTGCACTGCAGCCGTAAAAAGGCTTACAGCAGAAGAAACCCAAGAACCAAAAGCAGAGTGATCACACCCCGAATGATATGGTGGAGAAGGTGGAAGCTTCCGCCGCGTCTGCCGTTTTGGAAAGCGGCAAGGAAAATCAAAACGCCGCCCGCTATGGCAAAAAGCCATCCCCAAGCACTCCAGAGCACCTGAAAAAGAACGGCGCAAAGCAGAAGGGCGCTTCCCAAAAGCATCAGAATGGGAGTGTCCCGCTTTGCCGCGCTTTTCAGCTGAGAAGCGGCGGCGATGACACATAAAACCGCATACAGAGCAGTGAGGACATAAAGAACGTACTGCATCAAATCAAATCCTTTCGGGAAGTAGTAGTTAGATGTTAGTAGTTAGTTGTTAGAAAGAGCAGGGCCCCAGTCTGTCATCCTGAGGAACGAAGTGACGA
>CAZNZS010000161.1:1374-2423 GCA_964577585.1 uncultured Acutalibacter sp. | reverse complement strand
TTTTGACAGATGCAACCACGACGTCGCCGATATTGGCATACCTCCTGCCGGTACCTCCCAGCACGCGAATGCACATAAGCTCCTTCGCGCCGGTGTTGTCGGCAACCTTGAGGTAAGTCTGCTGCTGAATCACAGTGCGTTCCTCCTTTGCTCTGAGGCCTTGAAGCTTTTAAAGCTTCTTACTTGGCCTTCTCGATGATTTCGACCAGCCGCCATCTCTTATCCTTGGAAAGAGGACGGGTCTCCATAATACGTACGCGATCTCCCACGCTGCACTCGTTATTTTCGTCGTGGGCCTTGCGCTTCACAGTACGCTTGATGACCTTGCCGTAAAGCGGATGCTTCACGCTGTCCTGGATGGCGACCACGATGGTCTTATCCATCTTGTTGCTGACTACGTTTCCGACAGCCGTTTTTCTCATGTTTCTTTCTTCGCTCACTTATTTATCCTCCCTTCCCTTAAGCGTTTCCGGCGCTGAGCTCGTTTTCACGGATGACCGTTTTCACACGGGCAATGTCTTTCTTAACGGCCGAAATACGCATGGGGTTATCGAGCTGATTGATCGCGAGCTGGAAACGAAGATTGAAAAGCTCCGCTTTGAGTTCGGCCAGCTTTTCGTTCAATTCCTCAGCCGTCAATTCTCTGATCTCTGAAGCTTTCATGTCTTACGCCTCCGTTTCCTTGGAAATTACTTTGCACTTGATGGGAAGCTTATTGGCTGCAAGGCGGAGAGCCTCTTTTGCCGTGGCCTCCGGTACGCCGCCCAGCTCAAACATGACCCGGCCGGGCTTGACAACGGACACCCAGTATTCAGGGGAACCTTTACCGGAACCCATTCGGGTCTCGGCAGGCTTCTGCGTTACGGGCTTGTCAGGGAAGATCTTGATCCAGACCTTACCGAAACGCTTGCAGTAACGAGTCATGGCAACACGGGCCGCCTCGATCTGATTGGAGGTGATCCAGGCCGGCTCCATGGCCTGAAGCCCGTAATCACCATAAGTTACCTTATTGCCGCGCAGGGCTTTGCCCTTCATGCGGCCTCTCTGTA
>CAZNZS010000161.1:0-1364 GCA_964577585.1 uncultured Acutalibacter sp. | reverse complement strand
CCCTGCGGTACTTTACACGCTTGGGGAGTAACATTTATCTGCGTCCTCCTTCCCTGTTCCCCGCAGGACGCCTGTCCCTGCGGTCGTCACGCCTGCCGCCGCGATCTTCTCTTCTTTCGCGGTTTTCGCGGCCTTCCCGGCTGCCCCGGTTGTCGTTGAGCACTTCGCCCTTATACAGCCATACCTTTACGCCGATGCGGCCGTAAGTGGTATTTGCCTCGGCAAAGCCATAGTCGATGTCCGCGCGCAGAGTCTGCAGCGGAATGGTGCCGTCGTGATACTGCTCGCTGCGGGCGATCTCGGCGCCGTTCAAGCGGCCGGAGACCTGCGTCTTGATCCCTCTGGCGCCAAGGCGCATGCTGCGCCCGATGCAGCCCTTCATCGCACGGCGGAACGCGATACGGCGCTCCAGCTGAGAGGCAATGTTCTCGGCCACGAGCTGTGCGTTCAGATCGGGCTGGCGAACCTCAACGATGTTTATGACTACAGGCTTCCCCAGCATCTTTTCGCACTGCTGGCGGAGCTTTTCGATCTCTGTGCCTCCCTTGCCGATGACCAGGCCGGGCTTTGCGCAATGAATGTGAACGCGCACCTTGGAAGCGTCGCGCTCGATCTCGATTTTCGGAATGCCGGCAGCGTAAAGCTGGCTTTTCAGCATCTTGCGGAGGTTATAGTCCTGCACCAGAGTGTCGCCGAACTCGCTGTCCTTCGCATACCACCGGGAATCCCAGTCTTTGATAACACCCACGCGAAGACCGTGGGGATTCACTTTCTGACCCATAATTTACCTCCTCACCGCTTACTCTTTTTCCTTCACCACAATGGTGATGTGGGAAGTTCTCTTGAGAACCCGAAACGCTCTGCCATGGGCGCTGGGCCTGATCCTTTTCAGGGTGGGGCCGGGAGTCACATAGCACTGAGAAACGTACAGGCTGCTTCTGTCCATGTTGAAATTGTTTTCAGCATTCGCTACAGCCGACTTGAGGAGCTTCTGAAGATCCTCACAGGCGGCTTTCGGCGTATGCTGCAGAATAGCGGCAGCAAGGTCTACCGGCTTGTTCCGGATAAGATCCAGCACGATTCCGACCTTGCGGGGAGAGATTCGGGTGTGGTTCAAAACTGCTTTTGCTTCCATTGTATCTGCTCTCCTTTCTTTTACTTGGTCGTCTTCGCACCGGCATGACCCTTAAAGGTGCGTGTGGGGGCAAACTCGCCCAGCTTGTGGCCTACCATATCCTCGGTGATATAGACCGGGACATGCTTGCGGCCGTCGTGGACCGCGATGGTGTGGCCGACGAAATCCGGGAAGATCATGGAGGCTCTGCTCCAGGTCTTGACGATCTTCTTCTCTCCGGCTTCGTTCA
>CAZNZS010000160.1:0-2490 GCA_964577585.1 uncultured Acutalibacter sp. | reverse complement strand
GCTTCCCCTTGAGGGGAAGCTGTCATGCGTCAGCATGACTGATGAGGTGGAAAAATTCGGGCTTTATCTCGCCCTACCACCTCATCCACCGCCTATCGGCGGTCCCCCTTCCCCTCGAGGGGAAGGTTTCCAAACCTGCTGCTAAACTCTCATTTATCAAATCTTAAAAGGCGGTGAACCCAATGAAAACCGGCGTTTACGGCGGCACGTTCAATCCCATCCACTTGGGGCACATCCACATATTGAAGGAATTTATCCGGCGGCTGTCCCTTGACAAGGTGCTTCTGATCCCCACGGGGACGCCGCCCCATAAAAACACGCCTTCCCTGGCAGGGGCGGAAGACAGATTGGCCATGTGCGGCCTTGCCTTGCAGGAAATAGAGAAAGCACCGGTGGAGATTTCCGAGATCGAATTGAAACGGGAAGGCAAGAGCTATACGGCGGATACACTCAGGGCCTTAAAGGAAGAATACCCGGAGGACGAGCTTTTCCTTTTGATGGGGGAAGATATGTTCCTCACCGTTCACCAGTGGTATTGCCCGGAGACCATTTTTGCCCTGGCGGCTTTGTGCGCTTCTCCCCGCAGCAAAGATGGATTATGTAAACTGATGGCTCAGAAGAAGCAGCTTGAAGAGGTTTACGGCGCAAAGTGCTTGGTGGAGAACATTCCCTATTTCCCGGCATCTTCCACGGAAATACGGGATCGGGCGGCAAGGGGCGAAAGTCTCAGTGGGCTTGTGCCGCCGGAAGTGGAAAAATATATTGTTGCCCACGGCTTATACAGGGAGGCAGAACGATGACTTACGAAGAGTATGAAGCAGAAGTAAAAAAGCACTTGATGGAGAAGCGCTTTGAAAAGCGCAAAAATGCAGAGGTAAACGTCTGATGACTTACGAAGAGTATGAAGCAGAAGTAAAAAAGCACTTGATGGAGAAGCGCTTTGAAAAGTGCAAAAATGCAGAGGTAAACGTCTGATGACTTACGAAGAGTATGAAGCAACAGTAAAAAAACACTTGACGGAAAAGCGCTTTTTTCATAGTCAATGCGTGGCAAGCTGCGCGGCGGAGCTGGCAGAGCGCTACGGCGCGAATATGGAACAGGCAAAAACCGCCGGAATTCTTCACGACATCATGAAGGACACGCCGAAAGAAGAGCAGTTGAAAATCATGGAGAACTTTGATATAATACTCACCGTGCCGGAACGGGCCAATCCCAAGCTCTGGCATTCCATTGCCGGGGCGGCGTACTGCGAGCATGTGTTGGGCGTTTCCGACAAAGAGATCTTAAATGCCATTGCCTGCCACACCAGCGGAAAAGGAAATATGACGCTGCTGGATAAGGTTCTGTTTGTTGCAGATTATATTTCTGCCGACCGGGACTATCCCGGCGTAGAAATCATGCGGGAGGCGGCCCGGCGGAGCCTGGAGGAAACCATCGTCAAGGGCGTCGCATGGACGATGAATGACCTTTCCGGCCACGGCGCGGCCATCGACCCCAACAGTGTTTTGGCTTATAACGAGGCCCTGCAGGTCCTGACTGTCGGAAAAAGCCTCACATTCAGGCCCGGCAGATATGGCATTCCGGAAATTGAAACAGAAGAAGGAGAACATCCATGACCTCATTGGAATTAGCAAAAAAAGCCGCGGAAATTCTGGACAACAAGAAAGCTTTGCGGCTGAGCATCATAAAAATCGACGACATTTCCAGCCTGGCGGATTATTTCGTCATTGCCAGCGGAACCAGCAATACCCATGTGCGTTCTCTCAGCGATGAGTTGGAGGAAAAGCTGAAGGAGGAGGGCGTCGCCCCCACCCGGATCGAGGGCTACCGTTCCAATTCCTGGATCCTGCTGGACTACAGCAGCGTGGTGGTTCACGTCTTCACCCAGGAGGCCCGGGACTTTTACGATCTGGACCGCCTGTGGGCGGACGGCATCAAGATCGACTGGCAGAAGGAGTGACAGGCACAAGACACCCTTTCGATTTACAACTTGACAAACTCTATCCGGTCATGTATAATCGGAAAAAATAGCAAGAGACTGTGACGGGAAGAAAGCGCTGCGGTCGCTTTTCAGAGAGCCTGCGGGTGGTGCGAGCAGGCGAGCGGCGAGCTGCATATACTGGTCCCTGAGTCTCCCGGCCCAAAGGCGCTGCCGCAGGTTGTGCTTAGTAGGTTTGGGACGTGTGGCGACGTTATACGTCTGACCTTGTCAGAGGTCTTGAGGGGACTCATGCGAGTGTGTTCCGAAACCACGGGTGGTGTCGCGTAATCTTCGGATTTTCGCCCCGGATGCTTTGTGAGCGTCCGGGGCTTTTTGTCGCCCGTACCCCATGCGGGGCTGAACCCTATGAGAAAGGATGATCGAAAATGAAGTACGACCACAAAAGCGTTGAGCCGAAATGGCAGAAAAAATGGGAAGAAACAGGCGTTTTCCATGCGGAAAACGGTTCTCAGAAACCAAAATACTTTGCCCTGATAGAGTTTCCTTAT
>CAZNZS010000159.1:0-2493 GCA_964577585.1 uncultured Acutalibacter sp. | reverse complement strand
GCTTTTTATAATCGCTTCCCAGCTTCGCGAACACCTTGTTGAAGGACACCCCGATGGAAACGGTAAGCCCCAGCTCTTTCTTTACACGTTCTCTGATCAGCTCCGCAATCTGCTCTCCATCGCCGAACAGCTTCTCGCTTCCGTATACATCCAGCCAGCATTCATCCAAGCTGAAACTTTCCACCAGATCGGTATATTCGCAGTAGATTTTCTTGGCAAGTCTGGAAAAATGGGAATAGCGCTCATGGTGGGGCGGCACCAGTTGAAGCTCCGGGCATTTCCGCCTGGCCTGCCAGATGGGCTCCGCCGTTTTTACTCCGCACTGCTTTGCCAGCATGTTTTTTGCCAGAATAATGCCGTGGCGGCTTTCCCTGTCTCCCGCTACCGCCATGGGAACGTTTTTGTATTCCGGCGCATACAGGGTTTCCACGGAAGCGTAGAAATTATTCATATCAACATGCAGAATGCCGTTTTCCATCGGAGCCCTCCCTTCCGCAGGTATGCGCACATTTGTTCTATAGCCATTATAGAACGTGCGTTCGACATTTGTCAAGAGGAAATTTCTGCAATGTGAAATGTGCAAAAAAGCTCACCTTGCTTTGCAAGAGGAGACTACCGGGTGCCACATTAACCATAACTTAGCAGTCATTCTGGAACCTCCCCTGCTAAGAGGTGATGCATGCCGGTGGCATGCGTCCATCACCGTTCTCACCTGTCGGTTCGGTTGGTGCAGAACAAGCGCCGAAAGCCATGGCTTTCTTGGTGCCTTTGCACCCGAGTCGAAGACGAGACGCCATGACTGGGGGGTCGTGCAATTGCAACGGTAAAACCTCATCCACCACCTTCCCCTCAAGGGGAAGGCTTCCACACCTGCCGCTAAACTAAAATTTAGCGCGCTAACAAAAAGGCTCCCCTTGCCTCAAGGGGAGCCTAACGGGTACCATATTGACTATAACTTAGCAAGGAAGGTTCTCTAGCGGCATCAAAAAAGCCCCGCTTTTGCGGGGCCGGGCTTTGACAGCTTACAGGCCGGCCAGCTCCGACAGCACCTGGGCTAGATCTTCCCTGAAAACAAGCTGGGACCTGTTGTCGTAGGGCGTTTCGTCCCGGTTGAGAATGACCAGCTTCGCACCGGGGGAAAGGTAATTCACCAGCCCCGCCACGGGATAGACCACCAGGGAAGTGCCGGCCACGATCAACAGCTCGGCGTTTTCAGCGTATTCCACCGCCCGGAGAAGGTCCTTCTGATTCAGGCTTTCCTCATACAGCACCACGTCGGGGCGGATCACCCCGCCGCAGGAGCATTTCGGCACGCCGGTAGTCTCCGTCACCACGGACATATCGTATTTTTTCCCGCAGGAAAGGCAGAAGTACCGATTTTCGCTGCCGTGCAGCTCAATGACATTTTTGCTGCCCGCCATCTGGTGCAGGCCGTCGATATTCTGGGTGATCACCGCCTCCAGCTTTCCCTCACGCTCCAGCTTGGCCAAGGCGAAATGGGCGGGATTGGGTTTAGCGTTGGGATAGAGCATCACATGGCGGAGAAAATCGTAAAACTCCGGCGTGTGCCGGACAAAATAGGTGTGGGAAAGCATTTCCTCGTAGGAAATTCCCTGCTTTTTCTGCTGGTACAGGCCGTGGGCGCTGCGGAAATCGGGGATCCCGCTGCCGGTGGAAACGCCTGCCCCGCCCAGAAATACCGTGTGCCGGCTTTCCGCGATCCAGCTTTTTAACAGCTCTGTTCTCTCCTGACAGCTTTTGGCTTCCATCCGTATCACTCCTTAACTAGCAGTTCTACGGGGCAGTGGTCGCTGCCCTGAACCTCGTTTAAAATCCGGCTGTCCTCCAGCCGGTCTGTCAGGCGCTCGTCCGCCAGAAAATAGTCGATGCGCCATCCGGCGTTGTTTTCCCTTGCGTGGTACATGTAGCTCCACCAGGAATAGGCGCCCTCCTGCTCCGGGTAAAAATACCGAAAGGTGTCAAGAAAGCCGGAGGCCAGCAGCTCGGAAAACTTTCCCCGTTCCTCGTAAGTAAACCCGGCGTTTCCGATATTCGGCTTGGGGTTTTTCAGGTCGATGGGCCGGTGGGCCACGTTCATATCCCCACAGACGATCACCGGCTTTTTCTCCCGCAGCCCGGAAAGATACTGCCGGAAAGCATCCTCAAATTCCATGCGGTAGTCGATACGGGTCAGCTCCCGCTGGGAATTGGGGGTATACACCGTCACCAGAATAAAGCTTTCATATTCCGCGGCGATGACCCTGCCCTCGCCGTCAAATCTCTCGTCGCCTATCCCGAAGGATACGGAAACCGGCTCTGTTTTGGAAAAAAGGGCGGTGCCGGAATATCCCTTTTTCACCACGGCGGAATTCCAATATTCAAAGTAGCCGGGGAAATCAAAATCCGCCTGATCCCGCTGCATTTTTGTTTCCTGCAGGCAGATCACATCCGGGCTTTCAGCGGAAAGAAACTCCCCGAAGCCCTTTCCCATGC
>CAZNZS010000158.1:0-2542 GCA_964577585.1 uncultured Acutalibacter sp. | reverse complement strand
GCAGCAGGGTCTTGGGATTGGCGATCAGGGGAGCAAAGTCCGTGCCCGCGCCCACGCCGATAAAGATCAGACAGGGGTAAATGCCAAGCTTTACGCCCAGATACAGATAGTCAAGCAAGCCGCCGTGGCCGGTGCCCAGCGCAGTCCAGTCGATGACGCCGTTTGCGAAATACTCGGCGTGGTACATGCCCGCGCCGGGCAGATTCGTCAGCAGCATGCCGAAGGCAATGGGCAAAAGCAGCAAGGGCTCAAACTTCTTGACAATGGCAAGATACAGCAAAACACAGGAAACAAGGATCATTACCAGGCATAAAGGGTCCTGGCCAATGGCCGCAAAGCCTGTGCTCTGCAGAAAGTTCATAATTGCGTCCATGAATTACACTCCTTATTCTATTATTCTAAAACGGCAGAATTGCTTTTAAGCAATCGTGCAGAGGAGTGTACCTGTCTCAACGGAAGCGCCCTTCGATACGGAAACCGCGGTAACGGTGCCGTCCTTGGGGGCCATGATCTCATTTTCCATCTTCATTGCTTCCAGAACCATCAGCACGTCGCCGGACTTCACAGCCTGACCGGCGGCGACCTTCACGTCAAGGATGGTGCCGGGCATGGGGGAGGTGATCTGTTCGCCTGCACCTGCGGGAGCGGCGGCAGGAACCGGAGCGGGAGCAGGAGCCGGGGCGGGAGCAGCAGGCGCAGCGGCAGGGGCCGGAGCGGCGCCGCCCTTTACTTCTTCTACGGTTACCTCGTAAGCGGTGCCGTTGACATTCACATTATACTTTTTCATGATGCTTTCCTCTCTTTTCTCTTTATTCAATGAAAACCTGAACTGACTTTCTTTACAGCCTGCGAATCGAGTGGATCCTCAGATGATCCACATCGGTGCCCATGTCCTCCGCGATGGCAGCGGCGATGGCCGCCACCAGCTTCTGCTTGTCAGCGGTCGGAGAGACCTGTGCCGGAGCAGCGGCTTGCGCCGGAACGACAGGCGCCGCCTTCCTCTCCGCGATCTTCACCATGATCAGACCCATGAGCTTGATGATGCCGATCAGGCAGATCAGCACAACGAAGACCGTGACCAGACCCATTATAACGACTTGCAGTGTACTGGGTTCATTCATGCTCTTGACCTCCCTTCTACTGTGGGTTGTGTTTGTGAAGCGCCGTTTTATCAGCGTTTTCACAGGAAAACAGATCGTGTTGTGAGAGAAGGGACCTGAAAAAACCCCATTCTCCCCTATTTTATTAAAATCAAATTAAGCATACCATGAAAGCGGATTTTCCGCAATGGGTTTTCTCCGCTTTTTGCAAAATTTTTCCTTCCGGCATATAAGGCTTTTTTAGTTGTCAGTCTTTAGTAATTAGTTGTTAGAAAAGGGCATTGCCTTTAGCCTCCCCGTGCTTCGCAAGGGGAGGGGGACCGCCGAACGGTGGTGGAAGGGATTAGTTACACGCACAAAGCAACATGAAACCGCTAACTTTTTATCCCCTCAGTCAGCTTTGCTGACAGCTCCCCTTGTAAAGCAAGGGGAGCCTAGGGGCATCGCTAAATTGGAATTTGCAGCGTGCCGCTGCACCCACTCGTGAAGGCAGCGACAGATGTTTTTTCCCCGCATGGCCCGACCTAGGGTTACACAGGTAAATTGGAATTTAGCGAGCTAGTTGTTAGCTGTTAGTAATTAGTAGTTAGACGCACCCGTCCTTTCTTGGCTCTCCCTCTGGGGTGATGCGTTCCGGTGGAACGCGCCCATCACCGACCGGAGCGAAGCGGAGACGCTGTCACCGAAGGTGACTGAGAGGGCTTTGTGTGGCAAGCTGGAACCCCTCCGTCACGGTTGCACCGTGACACCTCCCCTTAGCAGGGGAGGTTAAGGACGCCACGCTAAACAAAAATTTTAGCTGCACTGACAAAAAGCCCTTAGCCCTCCTTACTTCAAGGGGAGGCTAAGGGCAACGTCTTTTCTAAAATCTAACAACTAACAACTCACATCTAACAACTGATTCAGCAGGCGCTTATCCTGCCGGTGGCGGCGTCCAGCGTTACCACCGCGCCGCTTTTCAGAATATCGGTGGCATAGCTTGCCCCGGTAATCACAGGCTTATCCATGGCAAGTCCGGCAATGGCCGCGTGGGTGTTCTGCCCCTGCTGCTCGGCAATAATGCCAGAAGCCCGGCGCAGATGGTCCACCATGGAATTGTCCGTTTCCGCCACCACCAAAATATCTCCGTCCCGGAAGTTTTTCAGGTCCTCCGGCTTCTTTACCACACAAAGCCTGGCGGAAACCGTTTTGTCCGTCACGCCTTGGCCGGTAAGCAGCACATGGCCCACCACGTGGACCTTCATCATGTTCGTGGTGCCGGAAACACCCAGAGGCATTCCCGCGGTGATGACCACCAGATCGCCGCTTTTTACGATCCCCGCCTGCTCCGCCGCATCCACGGCATGGTCAAAGAGGGAATCGGTGTCCTTTTCCTCGGCGATGACCAGTGGCGAAACACCCCAGGAAAGGTTCAGCTGGCGACAGACATGTTCATCGATGGT
>CAZNZS010000157.1:0-2580 GCA_964577585.1 uncultured Acutalibacter sp. | reverse complement strand
CCCATTTCCGTGCCGTTCTTCAGCGCCTCACGGAGAATATTTCCCGTGGAGATCGTAGGAATGTTTTTCTTTTGGCAGATAATTTCCGCCTGGGTGCCTTTACCAGCGCCGGGGGCGCCCAAAAGGATCAGTTTCATGCTCTTACTCCTTTCCTCAGTCCAGGAAGCCCTTATAATGACGCATCATCATCTGAGACTCCAGCTGCTTCACAGTCTCCAGCGCCACACCTACAATAATGATCACGGAAGTACCGCCCAAGGACAGGCCGTTCATTCCGGTCACCTTGCTGTAGATGATCGGTACCAAAGCCACAAAGGCCAGGAACAAAGCGCCGATCAAAGTCACTTTGGAAAGAATCTTGGCAATAAAATCGGCAGTGGGCTTGCCGGGACGGATGCCCGGAACAGTGCCGTTGCTCTGGCGAAGATTATTGGCCATTTCCAAGGGATTATACTGGATCGCCATGTAGAAGTATGCAAACATGAGGATCAACAGGAAGTAAAGTATGATATACACCCATCCGGTCTGCTCGAAGGCGTTGAAGAAGTTGGCCCAGAAGGTGCCCTCAGCAGGCTTTACAAAGAAATGGATGAACTGGGGAATAAACAAAATGGAGCTTGCAAAGATAACGGGCATAACGCCGCTCATCGCCACCTTGACAGGCAGGAAGGTGCTCTGTCCGCCGTACATCTTGCGGCCTACCACTTTCTTGGCATACTGCACCGGGATGCGGCGCTCCGCCTCGTTCATGAACACAATGACCCAAATGACGGCCAGGAACAGAACGATGAACAGGGGGGCCAGGATGAGATACCTGCCGTTGGTGGAGGTGCTCTCCAGACCAAGCTGGAAATACTGCCACACAGCGCCAAAGGTAACGGGCATCCTTGCCACGATACCGGCCAGCAGGATGATAGAGATGCCGTTGCCTACGCCCTTGTCGTTGACCTGCTCACCCATCCACATGATCAGGGCGGTGCCGGCGGTAAAGCACAGCACGATGACAATGCCCACAAATACGCCTGTGAAGCCCGCGGTATACTTCACGATACCGTTGTTGCGCAGGTAGAAATAGTAGGCAACACCCTGGATCAGACCCAGCACAACGGTGACATACCGTGTGATGGTGGCGATCTTCTTTCTGCCTTCCTCACCCTCCTTGGCAAGCCGTTCCAGAGCGGGAATGGCCACCTGCAGCAGCTGCATGATAATGGAGCTGTTGATATAGGGGGTGATGCCCATGGCAAACAGGGAAGCATAAGTGAAAGCGCCGCCTGTCAGCATGTTGATATATCCCAGAGCAGAATTCTGAGACGCCTGCTCCATCAGGGTAGCCAGGGAAGAAACATTCAGGAACGGCACGGGAATAACGGAGCCGAACCGGAACACTATGATAATAAGCAGCGTGAACAGGATTTTTTTTCTCAGATCCGGAATACGCCAGGCGTTCTTGATGGTGTTAAACAACTTAAATCACCTCGGCCTTTCCGCCCGCAGCCTCGATCTTTGCCTTCGCGGCCTCGGAGAAGGCATTGGCCTTGACGGTCAATTTCTTCTTCAGCTCGCCGTTGCTCAGGATCTTGACACCATCGCAGCTCTTTTTTACAATGCCGGCTTCTTTCAGCGCGGCATAATCTACAGATGAACCGTCTTCAAACTTGTTCAACGCGCTCACGTTCACAGAAACGATTTCCTTCGCGAAGATATTGTTGAATCCTCTCTTGGGAATTCTTCTCTGTAAAGGCATCTGGCCGCCCTCAAAGCCGGGCCGCATTCCGTGACCTGCACGGGCCTTCTGGCCCTTGTGGCCCTTGCCGGCGGTCTTGCCGTTTCCGGAGCCCGCGCCTCTGCCGATACGCTTCCGCTCCTGAGAAGAGCCGGGCGTAGCTGTAAGCTGATTGAGCTTCATTCTCATGCACCTCCTTGCGCTTATTTACTTACCTCGATCAAATGGCCGATCTTCTTGATCTTGCCTTGCGTCTGCGCATTGTCGGGCTGCTCGGTTTTATCGCCGATCTTCTTCAGCCCCAGGGAATGGGCAGTTGCAATCTGATCCTGCTTGCTGCCGATCAGGCTTTTCTTCAAAGTGATAATCACGATAGCCCCTCCCTTACAGAATTTCCTGGGCAGTCTTGCCCCGGATGGCCGCTACTTCTTCCGCGGTACGCAGTTGGGTCAGGCCCTCCATGGTAGCGCGTACTACGTTGCAGGGGTTCTTGGAACGCAGAGCCTTGGCACGAATGTCCTTAATGCCTGCGCTCTCCACCACGGCACGGACAGGTCCGCCGGCGATAACGCCGGTACCGGGAGCGGCGGGCTTCAGGATGACCTTGCCTGCGCCGAACTCGCCGATGATCTCGTGAGGGATGGTGGAACCCCGCAGAGAAATGGTGGTCAGATTCTTTTTGGCGTCCTCAATGCCCTTGCGGATGGCATCCGGAACTTCAGCGGCCTTGCCGATGCCAAAGCCCACGGTGCCGTTTCCGTCGCCGACAACGACCAGAGCAGAGAACTTCATGATGCGGCCGCCCTTGACGGTCTTGGATACGCGGTTGATGGACACCACGCGCTCTTGCATTT
>CAZNZS010000156.1:0-2626 GCA_964577585.1 uncultured Acutalibacter sp. | reverse complement strand
ATCGGAACGGGAATGCACCGGCAGGAACCGGCAGCTCCCAGGAAACAGTCTCAGGGAAAAGCGGCGCAGATAATGAAATGAAATTCATCATCTGCGCCATGTTTGGAATCTGCCAAACAAAGGGCATTCAAAGCTGTTCGTTAATACTCCGCCTTCCCTGTAAGCCGCTGAAAGCATTCCCGATAGAGTTCTTCTGTAGCCCGCACGATATCTTCCGGAAGCACCGGCCCCGGCTCTACGCCATCAAGGCCATGATTTATAAGCCAGTCCCGCACAAACTGCTTGTCAAAGCACTTGGGAGATACGCCTGTCCGGTAGTCTTCCACGGCCCAAAAGCGGCTGGAATCTGGGGTGAACAGCTCGTCTCCCAAGGTAAGAACGCCGTTCTCGTCGTAACCAAACTCAAACTTTGTGTCTGCCAGAATAAGCCCCTTTTTCAAGGCGTATTCCGAACAGGCCACATAAAGCTGTAAACAGATCTTACAAATCCTTTCTGCTTTTTCCCCCAGCTCCCCTTTTAACCTTTCCATCGAAATGTTCTCGTCGTGGCCCATATTGCTTTTGGCAGCCGGCGTGATCACAGGCGCAGGCAGCTTTTCTGCCAGCGAATAGGTGCGTCCGTAATAGCTCCCTGCCGCCCGATGCTCTTTCCACAAGCTGCCAAACATGTAACCTCGCACAATAAATTCATAAGGCAGCATTTTCAGCTTTTTCACCAGGATCGTGCGCTTTTTGAGCGGCTCAGGCAGCCCTGCGGGATCAGCAGAAAGAATATGGTTCGGTATAATGCCGCGGGTATGATCAAACCAGAAATTGCTGATTTGCGTAAGCGCAATGCCCTTGTTTTTTATCTCAGACCCCAAAATAACATCAAATGCAGAAATCCTATCCGTGGCAACGATGGCCAGTTGGTTTTCATTTACCTCGTAGACTTCCCGCACCTTGCCTGAAATGAGTTTCTTCATGTTTATCACCTTTCTAAGCTCTTCAAATTGGAGCCGTCTGCTTGATCGCGTACAAGGTATCCATACAGTGCCGATGAGGTGTGCCGCCGCTCATACAATCAAAAATCTTTTCTTCACAGTGGGCGATGAGCCAGTCTGCGTAGTAGGAGAAGAGCTCCCCGGAGACCCATTTATAACGGCCTTCCCTCCGGTCGGATTCCGTGACAAGAAAAGGCTTACGCACAAACACGTTTAGAGCGTGGAGCCCGTTTTCAGATGTATGTGCCTGATAATTTTCCAAGATATCCCGCCGCAGCTCTTGAGAGATATAGTGCAAAGAACCGGAACAGAATACAATGTCAAACTCGCTGTCCAGTCGGAAATCCCGCAGATCAGCCTGGAAGAAATTGATTTCTGCACCCGCCTTTTCGGCAAGGCGTTCGGCTTTGTCCAAACCCAACTGCACTGCATCGAAAGCGGTTACATTATAGCCGTTTCGAGCGAAAAATGCGGCGTTTTTTCCCTCTCCACAGGCCACGTCCAGCAGGCGCAAAGGTTTTACAGGCGGACAAAGACGCATCACCTCATAACACATGGTGGAGGGCTGTACGCCCCAATAATACCCGTCTGCTTTATAGCGTTCCTCATAGTCGGTAATTCGCTTCTGCTCGGCGGCGTATCCCATTAGCTGGTCGATGCTGCAGTGCAGGACATTGGCCAATAACGGCAGCACAGAAATGTCCGGCAAGGAATTTCCATTTTCCCATTTGGAAACAGCCTGGAAAGATACTTTTACCAGGTCCGCCAGTTCCTCCTGAGTCAGTCCCTGCTGTTTGCGGAGAGTAAATATATTTCTTCCAATTTGATTGCTCATAAACTCCACCCCTTTCGGGTTCAGTATAACACAAAAGGGGGCAGCTGGAATATAACTTGGTTTTTGAATTGAAGCAGGAGTTCAACCGTGGGTAGAATGAGCGAGTTTCCCACAACGAGTTTTTCAAAAAGCGATTTT
Organism: uncultured Acutalibacter sp.; assembly: GCA_964577585.1. Taxonomy (GTDB): domain Bacteria; phylum Bacillota; class Clostridia; order Oscillospirales; family Acutalibacteraceae; genus Acutalibacter. The sequence continues at coordinate 670 of CAZNZS010000156.1, read as the reverse complement.
GAAATTCCCGAAAAAAGACGGAGGAATGGGTGGGTGGCACGAAGCATACCTACACCCATGCTACCCGGCAAAAGCAGGAACAGTCAGTAAAGACGATGGATCACGTTATGAGCCAAGTCATGTAGCGACTAAAACACAAAAACCACCAGAGCTTTTCTTTTGAGAAGTCTCTGGCGGTTTTACCTTTTTCCGATAGTGGGGTGAGCGAGCGCAGAAAGTTATAACTTTCTTGGCGCACATGGTGCGAACCGTTCTCAGCTGTCGCTTCGGTCGGTGATGGTCAGTCTCCACTGGAGACTATCACCCGAGCCGACAGGCGAGACCAAAATGTGGGTCAAGCAAAGAAAAGTACGTTTTTCTGGCAATGTAAGGCAATTTATCTTTACACTTAAAAATGGGCAAAAGAAACTGGCTCAAAACTGCAGTTTCAAGCCATTTGGTGGGGGAGGTTGTTTTCTGCTGGAAACAACTTTCTACCCCGCTTTATAGGCTGGTGGAAATCACAACCTATCAGGAAATCCACGGGCTAAAAACGTGCCACCGGCACGTTTTATTAACGCCCTTTCGAATCCATCTCCCGGAAAACAAAAGAATTGAGAGGCAACCTTTCAGGTTGTCTCTCAATTCTTGGTGGGGGGAGATGGATTCGAACCATCGAAGGCATAGCCAG
>CAZNZS010000155.1:0-2751 GCA_964577585.1 uncultured Acutalibacter sp. | reverse complement strand
ATGATCCCCCGCCTGAGCCAGCGCCTGGATGGTATAGGTGATAGCGGCAGCACCGGAGGCTGTAGCCAGCGCTGCCACGCCGCCCTCCAGGGCCGCAAGACGCTTTTCCAACACATCCTGGGTGGAATTGGTCAGCCGTCCGTAAATGTTTCCGGCATCGCTGAGCCCAAACCGAGCCGCGGCGTGAGCAGAATCCCGGAATACATAGGAGGTGGTCTGGTAGATGGGCACCGCCCGGGCATCGGTGGCGGGGTCAGGTTGTTCCTGGCCCACATGGAGCTGCATGGTCTCAAACTTATAACTCATGGGAAAATCCCCCTCTCTCTGATATGAATGCCATTATATTCCTATTAACCTACTTTGTCAATATGAAAATAGCGCTCTTGAAATTCCTAGTAACCTCGTGGTATAATAGGAAAAACAAAGGGGGAATTATGATGATTACCACAAAAGGCAGGTATGCGCTGCGTTTTCTGGCAGATGTGGCGGAACATCAGGGCGACGGGTTTGTGCCGCTGAGAGACGTGGCTGCGCGGCAGGAAATTTCGGAAAAATATCTGGAAATCGTAGTGAAAGAGCTGGTAAAGGGTGGCCTGTTGGTTGCTGTACGGGGCAAAGGCGGAGGCTACCGGCTGAACCGTGCCCCGGAGGAGTGCAATGTGAAGTCTGTCCTTGAACTGATGGAGGGACCGCTGGTTCCCGTTGCCTGCCTGAAGCCGGGAAGGAATACCTGTCCACGAAGTCGGATTTGTCAAACACTTCCCCTGTGGCAGGGGCTGGATAAGGTGATCTCTGATTACTTGGCACAATTTACTTTGGCGGACCTGATCGATGGAAGGTAACGTTCCGGAACTGGGCTAGTGTCTTTGATATAATCGGAGGGAATGCTTTGGTTTTCCTCCCAAGCACCGCTGCCGACCCTGCCGCTTGGTATCACGGCTGCATCCAGTGCGAGGAAATGTGTTCCCAGCACCTGCCCGTTATTTGAGAAGCTGAAGGAAGTATCCGTGCATTTTGACAGATAAAGACGTCCATGCAAGAAAGCCAGTGGAGTACTCCACCGGCTTTTCGTCTGCAAAACGTAAGGCCGCCTGCATTTCCCGGCTGCATGATCCGCTCATGATCCGGCAATCCTAAACCCGAGGTGATGAGATGGATTCTATCTGGACAAAAACAGCGGAGCTGCCCCAATTCGCGCCCCTGGACAGAAATCTGCATATGGATGTGCTGATCATCGGCGGTGGGATGGCGGGTGTGCTGTGCGCATATTGGCTCAACAGAGCCGGAGTGGATCATGCTCTGGTGGAGGCGGACTGCATTGGCAGCGGTATTACGAAAAACACCACCGCGAAGATCACTTCACAGCACGGATTGGTTTACGATAAGCTTATCCGTGAATTCGGCGTTGAAACAGCCAGACTTTATCTGGAAGCGAATCAGGAGGCGCTGAATCGGTTCCGTGAGCTGTGCAATGGGATCGACTGCGATTTTGAGGAAAAGGACGCCTTCGTCTATTCCCGGAATGACAAAAGCAAGATACAGCGTGAGATCACCGCGTTGAACTGTTTGGGATATCCGGCGTCTTTTAAAACGGAATTGCCGCTGCCCTTTCCCATTGCCGGAGCGGTGCAATTCACCCGGCAGGCACAGTTTCATCCCCTGAAATTCCTGGGGGAGATCGTTCGGGGTCTGAGAATTTTTGAACACACCAGGGTGCTGGAGCTGATGCCCGGCAGGGCGGTCACAACGGGTGGAACGGTCTCGGCAAAAAAGATTATCATTACCACCCATTTTCCGATCCTCAATAAGCACGGCGGCTATTTTCTCAAGCTGTATCAGCAGCGTTCCTATGTGCTGGCTCTGGAAGGCGCGCCGGATGTGGGCGGCATGTACGTGGATGAGCGGGAAGGCGGGCTGTCTCTGCGGAATCATAAGGGTCTCTTACTGTTGGGAGGCGGCAGCCACCGTACCGGGAAGCCCGGAGGCTGGAAGGAACTGGAGGTCTTTGCCGGGCGGAATTACCCTCAGGCACGGATCGTCTCCAGGTGGGCTGCGCAGGACTGCATGAGCCTGGACGGTGTACCCTATGTCGGACAATATTCCAAAAGTACGCCCGATCTATATGTCGCCTCCGGGTTCAACAAATGGGGGATGACTTCTTCCATGGCAGCAGCCGCTTTGCTGGCGGATCTGGTGTCCGGAAAAGAAAACAGGTATGCCCCTGTGTTCCGCCCCTCCCGGAGAATGCTTCGCCCTCAACTTGCTGTAAACGGCTGGGAAGCCGTTTTGAGTCTTCTGACTCCCACTGTTCCGCGCTGCCCGCACATGGGGTGCGCGCTGAAGTACAATAGGTCCGAGCACAGCTGGGACTGCCCCTGTCACGGCTCCCGGTTCGGAGAGGATGGAACGCTGCTCGATAATCCCGCGACAGACGACAAAAAGCGGATGTAAGATCGAGAAAAAACCGAACGCGGAGAAGCTTGCCGGCAGATGAGAAGCCGAAGATCCTCACCAAATAAAAGCAGGAAGCTCCGATATCGCCGGAGCTTCCTGCTTGTATCTCGAAAACCACTCGCTAGGCGAGTGGTTCTCTGCTCTGTCATCTCTGAGCAAAAGCAATGTGTACATTGCTTTGGACGAAGGATCTCGCTCTTTAGTCGTTAGCTTTTAGTAGTTAGTTGTTAGAATGGCTCTCCGCCCTTTCTTGGCTCTCCCTCTGGGAGAGCTGTCATGCGTCAGCATGACTGAGAG
>CAZNZS010000154.1:0-2786 GCA_964577585.1 uncultured Acutalibacter sp. | reverse complement strand
GACGAGAGTGGCTGTAAAACGCACTTCGCCGTTCCGGTAAAGGTTTGTGAGGGCCACCTCATCACTGTGATAGAGGAAGGTGTTGTCCCGCAGCACAAGGGCGGTGGGAACATCCTTCCAAAGGGCTTTTAAAGCCGCATCGTCAAAGGCTTCCCCAATAAAGTAAGGGGCCAATTGAAGGATCAGGTCCGCGCAGGAGCCGTTGGAGGTGAAGGCCGTGACAGAATCGGCGGCGGAACGGCTGAGGCCGTCCTTAGCGTCCACGTAAGGCAAACGCACCTCTCCGCTTTGAAACTGATAAAAGAGGGCCTCTTCCCTATCCGCCAAGGGAAAGCTGTTGAGGCTTACCACCGCGGAAACATCTTTAAGCTCCAACCGGGCGGCTATCAACAGACGGTCATCCTCCCGGCCGTACAGAGACAGGGAATATCCCGTTTCCCGGGAGAGGCTGCGGCAAAAGCCATCATAGCTTGACAGGAAGCCCTCGGCAAAGCCGCCTTCCAGCATGTAGTCCGCCAGGAAATCCGCCAGGAAGGCGTTTTTCATCCAGAAGAAGTCAAGATAGGCGCCCACATCGTTTTCTTCCGCGTAAGCCTGATATTCCGGGGAAACGCTGAGGCAGACCCGGTTTTCTCCCAGCAGCTTCAGGTCTACAGAAGCGGGGTCCTGAGAAAAATCCGCCACCTTTTGGCAGAAGGAAGCCACCTCCGCATTTTGGAAGGGGTCCGCGCCGGCGGTGAGGGCATCGTCGGAGCTGAAAAACAGGCTCTGGTAGATCTCATAGACCGGGCCAAGATACAGAAGCCGGCTTTCCGCCCGCTCCAATTTCTCAAAGGCGCGGTAAAGGGCCCTCGGCACCTCAATTTCCTCATTGGGGTGATTATTTACATACCAGAGATTGTGAACGACAGTCTCTGCCCCATCTTCCTCATTCGTGACTTCTTCCCAGGAATTGAAGAGTTGATACCCTTCCACCGCCGCCCGGGTATACCGGGCAACAACCGCATTCTGCTCTGCACGGGTGGCTTTCCCGTCTTTCCCCAGATAATAGCGGAAGGTGAATTCCCCGGCACAGTTTGTCTTTACCGAGCGGCCCACGTCAATTTCCGTCCAGCCCGGCTCCACTGTAAGGAGGGAATGGACGCCGTAGGAAATGGAAGCAATGGCCACCACGAGGCAGATAAGGAAGGCTATGAGCCTGCGCCCAAAATGGCGCTCTGTCAGCTCAATACGTTCTACAGGTTTTACGCGGGGAGTTCTATCCCCACTTTGCATACGGCTCATAGGCTCAGAGTAAATAGGACAGCAGGATCAGAAGCAGGAACAGGAGCAGGATCACGCCGAGGGCGATAAACCCGCCGATGGCTCCCTTTTTGCACATCTTGTAATTGCGGATATAGTTGCGGCGCTTGAAGAGGGCGCCGGCGATGAGGCCCAGGACCGGCAGAAGGAAGGAAAGGATCCCATACCAGAGGCTGCCGGTATCATGGGTGGGAGTGTTGAGAATGGAGGCTTCGTCTATCACATTCTCCTCTTCGTGAGGCTCTTCCGCGGGAGCGCCACCTTCCCGGATGGTGATGGTCTTCATGGGCACGTCTGTTTCGCGGATCGCCTTATATTCCTCAATTTCCTTCTTGCTGCCGTAGACATAGTGGTCGTGGCCGATATTGACCATTTCCGGCTTATCCACGCTGTAATCGTGGATGGAAGGATCATAGGTAAAGAGCACCTTGTTCTTTTCGAGCCGGGGATCGGGGATCGGAATGGCGGAAATCAGGGAACGGGTGTAGGGATGCAGCGGGAAGTTAAAGAGTTCCTCCGCCTCGGCAACCTCTACGATATTACCCTTGTAAATTACGCCGATCCGGTCGGAAATGAAGCGCACCACGGAAAGATCGTGAGCAATGAACAGATAGGTGATATCCTTTTCCTTCTGGAATTTCTTCAAAAGGTTCAGGACCTGGGCGCGAATGGACACGTCCAGAGCGGAAATGGGCTCGTCCGCCACTACAAGCTCCGGCTCCATGACCATGGCGCGGGCAATGCCGATACGCTGGCGCTGGCCGCCGGAAAATTCATGGGGGTAACGGGTGAGGTGTTCGGGAAGAAGACCTACTTCGCTTATCATCTTCCGGACCTTTTCCACACGGTCCGCCTCATTTTTATAGAGGTGGAAGTTATAGAGGCCTTCGGAAACGATGTAATCCACCGTGGCGCGTTCGTTCAGGGAAGCCGCCGGATCCTGGAACACCATCTGAATGTTCCGGATGACCTCTCTGTCGAGAGAATGGGGGATCTTGCCGGAAATGCGCACGCCCTTATAATCGATCTCACCGGCGGCGCAGGGATTGACACGGATCACAGCACGGCCTATGGTGGTTTTGCCGGAGCCGGATTCGCCTACCAGAGAGAAGGTTTCGCCCTTATAGATATCGAAGGAGGCGTTTTTGACGGCCCTGACGGCAGAATCTCCCTTGCCGAAGGTGATATCCACATTCTTTAAGGAAAGAAGGATCTCTCTCCCGTTTTCATCCACGGGACCGTGTTCCGGAAAATGCTTTACAGTTTCAGTTTGTTTTGCCATTTTGGGGACCCTCCTATATATTGAACGCTTTCATCAGCTTTTCGTGAATATTATGGATGGCCTCGGGCTTTTCGATCTTAGGCGCACGGGGATCCAACAGCCAAGTTTTGGCAAAGTGGGTCTCGCTGACGGCAAACATGGGCGGCTCCTTCAGGGTATCCAGCTTCAGGCAGTAAGGATTACGAGGCGCAAAGGGGTCGCC
>CAZNZS010000153.1:0-2788 GCA_964577585.1 uncultured Acutalibacter sp. | reverse complement strand
GTAATAGTCTGATTGGGTGAAAACGTAGTTGTGCTTGTGCCGTTGGTAATATTTTTAGCCTTGGCCCAGTAAACCGCCTTTGCATAATAAGCGGTTGCAGGAACATCTGTAAAAGTGCTTCCTACTGTTACGTTCGGCGAGCCAGCCTTTCGATACAAAATGGTAACCATCATGGCCCTTGTCACAGGGTTGTTGGGCGCAAACTCTGTAGGCGTAATGCCGTTCATGATCCCATTATCTGAGACATAATTTACAGCATCCAGATATTCACAATTTTCTGAAATATCCGTAAATCCCTTCGCGCTTACCGGAACTGCAAATGCGGATATCATTACGATAGCGGCAAGTGCCAGAGCCAGCATTCTTTTTATTCTTTTCATCCGACATTCATTCCTTTCTAAATTCATAAATTCTTTGTCGCTTCCTTGCAGATCCCGTCCTTCTCAGGTATACTGTACCTGAGATCCATAAAAAACCGGGCGCCGGAGTTTCCGGCGGGGTTGCCCGCCCATCGGTTTCTTATGGATTTTTTTAATAAATCTTTGAAAGCACCCCCTTGCGCTTAAAGAGGACAGTGGAGGACGCGGCCCCCGATTTTACGAAACCGGTCTATCGGTTTCCAGTGGAAGGAATTCTATTCGAGCCTACCTGACAGGCGATCACTCACTATCCAAACCGAAAGCCGTTCTTACTCTCTCTGACGTACCTTTTAATCTAACGAGTACCGTTTTACGGCTTCTTCGATCTCCTCCGGGGAAATCTCTTTGGGAACCTGGTTCAAAAACTCGGTTCCGTACCAGGTGGTATAACCGTCCCAGGTGTAGGAGTCCGGATCGCGCCCGGAGTTATACCCCTCTTTGGTAGCCCTTGTACTAAACTGGTAACGGTTTTTCTTACCCACTGAAAGACATAGATAGATAACCGGACGCCACCCAAGCTTCCAGTTATGCTCATCTCTTTCCTTTTCAAAAAGGTCAAAAAGATCCTGAATGAATTCCTCATCGCTGACAACGGGCTGCAAATATCCCAAAATTCTGTAGGCGCATTCTTCGTCAAAGTCCGGTCCGAACACATCGATATACACACCGGCAATATTGACATACCTGCATCGGATCAAAAGACCCGGATAATCCTTGTGAACATTTTGCTCGAACTCCTGAAGCTGTGAAAACCGCAGGGGGCGGTAAAAAAGGCACCCGGACAGGCTGGTTATCAAAAGGCAGACTGCCAGGAAAACACAGAACATTCGAACCACATTTCGCCTTTTTCGCCCACTGCAGAACCGTTTACTTCTGCTCTTTCGTTTCAATTCAGGTAACAAAATACGCAAACCCTCCGCTTAACAGACTGCTTGTCATATTGGCGTAATATGCATCCCAATCGACACTTTCCCGCTCACCTAACGAGGAAACCGCGATCCATCGGTCATCGCTAGTACTTTGAAAATATTTCGTGATGGTCACCCAGTGCCATGCTTGAGTTGCACCGCTTCCAAAAGGAGCTGCCAAATTCACGGCGCCGACCGGTCTGTCTATATTCAGACCGCTCTTTATATGACTTGCACACACTGCCTTCGTATTATTGTCTGAGCAATAGCGTGCGGTTAAAGAAACGCCTCTATTTGCCGCAAACCGAATTAGATCATCTGCCCAACTTGCTAAGGAAGTCTCTCCCCACTTACCGGGGTCAACATATCCATAGATCAAATTCATATAGCTTTTGAATTTGGTTTTCGTCAGCGAGGTATATGGATAGAGATTACTGAATCCGCTATATTTCGTAGACATATAATAGAGAACATTACAACCGGCTACAGGTCCACATCCGTTTTCCTTTTTTGCGTCATCATCATACCAGTTTTGATCTCCTCCGTATCTATAGCGGCCTTCATTGGGATCATAAATTGGGACAAATTTGTTATCCCCCTGCCATTCGCAGGACAATCGTACATCTTCCTTTGGAACACTCGCCATTACAGAAATCCCCATTTTAATCTGTTCTGCCTTTGCAAGTGATGACTCCAATCTTGCAGCGTTTTCAGCGCTCCGCACTGCCTGATAGCCTGCGGCAAACCGTTCAGCGTTTTCCGCCACAGAAGCGGTAATATCGGTAGGCTCTTCGTTCCATTCGCACATTAGAAAAATTTGTTTGCCTGTTTCATTCTCAACAAAATAACCGTATTGCATTGGCATAAAGAAGACAGGGACAGCTTCCGGTGTGGAATCCAAAAGATCACGATAAGATTTCAGAAGAGTTGTGTCCCAGGCTAACATATATTTTGAGAACCCATCTTCAATGGCGCCCATTGTGATATAGCCGACCTCCCCTTCTTCCCGATCAACCAATGGAACGAGATAAGCAAAGAGGTTTCCTTCTAAATCTGCCAAAGGGATCCACGAGTTTTCCTCTCCGGCACGAAGTTCTCTTCCTTCGGCTTCATACTCTGTAGCGATATAAGTTTCAATTTGATAATCCACCAGATCCTGAATGTCGGTATATGCCATAGGAACTGCTTCGGAGATGTCAGAAGAAATGCCGGAAATTCTTGCTTGAATAGCTTCTGCTTCTGTTCTGGCGTTCTCAGAAGCTGCTTGAACGCTTATAGTAGGAATACATCCAACAATTAGAGCAATCAAAAAGCAATAAATTCTTTTCATAACGCGTTTCATTATCCCAATACCTCCTGTTATCATAATAGGGCTGTATCCGGTTCGTGATTTTCCACCCGCACGAAAAACCGTGCGCCGGAGTTTCCGGCGGGGTGGCTGCCCATCGGTTTCTTATGGAT
>CAZNZS010000152.1:0-2852 GCA_964577585.1 uncultured Acutalibacter sp. | reverse complement strand
CGCCTCAGCCTGTTATCACCAAGGATAACGTGACCATGCAGATCGATACGGTGGTATACTTTCAGATAACCGATCCCAAGCTTTATGCCTACGGCGTGGAAAACCCCATTTCCGCCATTGAAAACCTCAGCGCCACCACCCTTAGAAATATCATCGGTGAAATGGAGCTTGACCACACCCTGACAAGCCGCGATGTGATCAACTCCAAGATCCGCGTGATCCTGGACGAGGCCACCGATCCCTGGGGCATCAAGGTGAACCGTGTGGAGCTGAAAAACATCATTCCTCCCGCCGAGATCCAGGATTCCATGGAGAAGCAGATGAAGGCCGAGCGGGAACGCCGTGCCAAGATCCTGGACGCCGAAGGCGAGAAGCGCAGCGCGATCTTGATCGCCGAAGGCCAGAAGGAATCCGCAGTGCTGCGGGCTGACGCCGTGAAGGAAACAAAGATCCGCGAAGCCCAGGGCGAGGCGGAGGCCGTTCTTACGGTCCAGCGTGCAAGGGCGGAAGCCATCAAGCTGATGAACGAGGCGAATCCCGGCGAGCAAGTCATTGCGCTCAAGAGCCTGGAGGCCTTTGAGAAAGCGGCGGACGGCAAGGCCACGAAGATCATCATTCCCTCCGAGATCCAGGGCCTGGCCGGGCTTGCGGTGTCTTTGAAGGAACTGGTGAGCGATGGGGAGAAGCCCCAGAAATAAAGCGCACAAAAACAGGGGAAGACTTCCCTGAAAATTCTCTTTTTCCGCAAGGCCTCTTACCCTGTAAGAGGCCTTGCACTTTTTATGGATTCATTGTATACTGAACCTTGATTTGAAGCGAAAACAGAAGAGTGGAAAGGAAGACTTGTCATGCCGTTTTTAGATGTGAGAGTCAGTTCTCCGGTAACGGAGGAACAGGAGACCTCTTTGAAGGCCGGGCTGGGAGAAGCCATTGTATTGATCCCGGGCAAATCGGAAAGCTCTTTGATGGTACAGATCGCCGATGACTGCCATATGTGGTTCGGAGGCAGTGAAGAAGGCCCCATCGTTATGATGAAGGTTTCCATTTACGGTTCCGCTCCCGAAAGCGCCTTTCGGAAATTCGGCAGCGAGGCGGTAAAGCTGTTTCAGGAGATCCTGGGAGCAAAGCAGGTTTACGTGAAGCTGGACGAAACAACGAAGTGGGCCTGGTAGGCTGTCTTTTCAGAACGGCCGCGGGAAGAAATGAAAACGCTGAAAGAGGAAGTGGAGTTTATGATGAATGAGAAAAAGGTTGCAGTGATCATGGGCAGCGACAGCGACCTGCCGGTGGTTGCCCCGGCCATCAAGAGGCTGAAGGCCCTGGGGATCCCGGTGGAGGCCCATGTGATGAGCGCTCACCGTACCCCGGAGGCGGCGGCGGAGTTTTCCAAAAACGCGCGGGAGAATGGCTTCGGCGTGATCATCTGCGCCGCCGGGAAGGCCGCCCATCTGGCGGGAGTCATAGCCGCCCACACCACCCTGCCGGTGATCGGCATCCCGGTAAAGTCCTCCACCCTGGACGGGCTGGACGCCCTGCTTGCCACCGTGCAGATGCCCTCCGGCATCCCCGTCGCCACCGTGGCCATCGACGGCGCGGACAACGCTGCCATTCTGGCGGCGCAGATGCTGGCGCTGGCAGACGACGGTCTGCGGGAAAAGCTCACAACCATGAAAAAGGAAATGAAAGCCGGCGTCCGGAAAAAGGACCGGGCTTTGCAGGAAAAGCTGAAAGAGCTGATAGAAGAATAAGAAAGGAAGAGGCAGAATGAAAAAGTCGATTATGAGAAAATATGCCAGGCTCGCCGTCAAAACAGGAGTAAACCTGCAGAAGGGCCAGGGCTGTGTGATCTCCGCCCAGGTGGACCAGCACGAGTTTGCCGAAATGGTGGCGGAGGAAGCCTACCGCGCCGGAGCAAAATGGGTGATGATGGATTGGGGCGATCAAGCGGTGACAAAGCTCCATTACCGCCATCAGACAGTCACTCAGCTTTCCAGGGTAGAAGAATGGGAAAAGGCGAAAATGCAGCACATGGTGGACACCCTGCCCGCCAGGATCCATATCGCCTCGGCGGACCCCGACGGCCTCAAGGGGCTGAACGTGGCAAAAATGCAGAAGGCGGGCGCTGCCCGGGGCAAGGTTTTGAAGCCTTACGGCGACGCCATGGAGAACAAGTACCAGTGGACCATTCTGGCGGTCCCCTCCGCCAAATGGGCCAAGAAGGTTTTCCCGGAGGACCGCACCAGCATGGCGGTGCAGAAGCTGTGGGACGCCATTTTGAAGACGGTTCACGTTTCCGCTGACAATGACCCCAAGGCCGAGTGGGACAAGCACAACGCCACGCTTCATGCCAAGTGTGAAAAGCTCAATGCCCTCGACCTGGAATATCTCCATTACGAGAGCAAAAACGGCACCGATTTCAAGTGCTGGCTCATTCCCGGCGCTAAGTGGCACGGCGGCTGCGATACCCTGCCGAACGGCATCAGCTATAACCCCAATATGCCCAGCGAAGAGGTCTTTACCTCTCCCATGAAGGGCAAGTGCGAGGGCACCCTGGTGGCCACACTGCCCCTTTCCTATCAGGGCAATCTGATCGATAAGTTCTCTGTGACCTTTAAAGACGGCAAGGCTGTTTCCGTGAAGGCCGAACAGGGCCAGGAGCTTTTGGAGCACATGATCAAAATGGACGAGGGCGCCTGTATGCTGGGCGAGCTGGCCCTGGTGCCGGACGATTCCCCCATCTCCAATTCCGGCATTCTGTTCTACAACACCCTGTTCGATGAGAACGCCGCCTGCCATGTGGCGCTGGGCCGGGGCTTCAACGAGACCATCGAGGGCTTTGCAGACATGACCGA
>CAZNZS010000151.1:0-2897 GCA_964577585.1 uncultured Acutalibacter sp. | reverse complement strand
TCCCCTGCCTCCACAGGCAGGGGCGTTTTTGCTTCTTCTTCGGAATAGACCGCCTTTACCCCTTCTATCCCACGCTTTTTCAGTTCCTTCCGCATGATCCTTGCCAGGGGGCAGACGGCGGTCTCCGAAATATCCGCCGCCCGGAAGGCCATGGGGTCAAGCTTGTTTCCCGTCCCCATGCAGGAGATCACAGGCGTTCCCGCCTGCTTTGCCATGGAGATGATCAGCAGCTTCCAGGTGACGGTATCGATGGCGTCCACCACATAGTCATAGCTTGAAAAATCAAATTGATCCGCTGTTTCCGCCGTGAAAAACAGGGGATATGCCCTCACATTGCAGGCGGGGTTGATATCCTTGATCCGCTCCGTGGCCACCTCCGCCTTGTTCCTTCCCAGGGTGCTTTCCAAAGCGAAAAGCTGACGGTTGATGTTGGAAAGGCTCACGCAGTCGCCGTCGATGATGTCGATGGCTCCCACGCCGCTGCGGGCCAACGCCTCTATGGCATAGCTGCCCACGCCTCCCGCGCCGAACACGGCCACCCTGGATCTCTGCACCTTCTGAAGCTTTTCCGGGCCTAAAAGCAGCTCTTCCCGGGAAAATCGATAGATCATAGCCTATTCCTCCGTTTCCCGGCGAACATCCGCCGCGCAGATCCCCAGAACAGTCTTTGCGCCTGCCCGGTACAGCACGCCGGCGCATTCTTTCATCGTCGCGCCGGTGGTGACGATATCGTCCACGAGAAGCACGTTCTTTCCGGAGATCTCCCCGGAAAACTTTTCCGCTGCTTTGTAGCGGTTCTTTACATTTTTTGCCCGCTGCTGTTTGGAAAGGCTGTGCTGTATCTGGGTTTCTCCGGTCTTTTCCAGCAGGGGAACAGCGGGTATTCCAAGCTCCTTTGCCATGGAAACGGCCAAAAGCTCGCTTTGGTTGTAGCCCCGCTTCCGCTGCTTCTCAGCCGTCATGGGAACCCAGGCGGCACAGTGAAAGCCCTCCACGCCGTATTGGGCTGCCGCCGCTGCCATCAGCCTGCCCACAGGCCCGGCAATGGATTTTTGTCCCCGGAATTTCATGCGGTAGATGGTCTTTCTGTACCCGTCCGCGTACCGCAGCGGAGCGATCACGGAAAAGCCCTTGGCTCCTGACCCCGGAATGCTGTACACCCGGGAAAAGGGCTCTTTCCGCGCCTTTTTTCCGCAGGCTTCGCAGAACAGCGCTTCACCGGAGATCACCTTCCCGCACAGAAGGCACCGCGGCGGAAACAGAAGGCGCAGGAACCGTTCCCGAAGGGACAGCCCCTTCACAAGCTGTCACAGAACCGGCGGAATGCGGTCCTGCCCTCTTCTGTATCCTTATACACGCCCGCGTTTCCCAAAATCTTCCCGAAGATCTCTCCGATGCTGTCCCGCACGGCTTTTTCGGCGGTCCCGGCGGTCACGCCCGCCGCCTTCAGTTCCCGGTACCAGCTTCCGTGCTTTTCCATTTCCGGAAGGGCCATGATCTCTTCGGCCTTCTCCGGAACTGACAGCGCCTCCTGCAGAAGCTCGCTTTCCTTTAAGAGCCTGGGGGGCAGGATTGCAAGGCCCATGACCTCGATCAGACCGATATTTTCCTTTTTGATATGGTGGTATTCTCCGTGGGGATGGAAAATGCCCAAGGGATATTCCTCCGTGGTCCTGTTGTTGCGCAGGACCAGGTCCATTTCGAATTTCTCGCCCCTTCTTCTGGCAATGGGCGTTACGGTGTTGTGGGGCACATCTCCCGTGAAGGCCAGAATATCCGCGCTTTCATCGGAATAGCCTCGCCATTTTGTGAGGATCCTGTCGGAAAGCTCAACGAGGGCTTCCTTGTTCCCGGAACGCAGGCGGATCACCGACATGGGCCAGTTGACAATGCCCGCCTCCACGTCCTCAAAGCCCTGAAAGCTCACCCGCTCCCTGACAGGGGCCTTTGCCATGGGGAATTCGTAATTTCCACCCTGGAAATGGTCATGGGAAAGAATGGATCCTCCCACAATGGGGAGATCCGCGTTGGAGCCCACGAAATAATGGGGCAGCACCGTCACGAATTCCAGCAGCCGCCGGAAGGAATCCTTTGAAACCTTCATGGGGCGGTGATGCTCACTCAAAACGATGCAGTGCTCGTTATAATAAACGTAAGGGGAATACTGCAGGAACCAAGTCTCCCCGCAGAGCGTCAGCGGAATGAGCCTGTGATTTGCCCTGGCCGCCTGATTCAGGCTTCCGGTAAAGCCCTCATTCTCCCGGCACAGGGCGCATTTCGGATATCCGGTCTGCGGGGCGTTTTTCGCCGCGGCAATGGCCTTCGGGTCCTTTTCCGGCTTCGAAAGGTTTATGGTGATCACCAGATCGCCGTAAGGCGTGGGAGCCGTCCACTTTTTGTCCTTCGCCACCCGATCTACCCTGATATAGTTGGAAGCCCGGCTGAGACCGTAAAAATAATCCGTGGCGGCTTTCCTGTCCTCACGGTAAAGGGCGTGAAATTTTTCTATGACCTCCGAAGGCCGGGGCATCAGGCAGTTCATCAGCTCCGTGTCCCACCGATCCCTCATGTCCTGGGTGTCCAGGGAGGCCCTGCCGTTTTCCACCGCCCAATCGCAGAGCCTTTCCAGCGGCTCCGCCGGGTACGGCAGCTTCCCTGTTTCCTCCGTGTATGTAAACTCCGGCACACCGAGGAAAGCCAGGATCCTGTTGGCCGTATATACCGTGTCCTCCGGAGAAAACAGTCCCTTCTGCAAACCGTATCGCAGCAGACGGCTGATTTCCAAATTCACATTTACGTCGCTCATTTTCCACCGCTCCTTTTTCTTCCATATTTCTGGAATTCATTGTACATCATTCCAAACCGGGAAACAAGCTTTCCGCTGCTTTAGTTGTTAG
>CAZNZS010000150.1:0-2926 GCA_964577585.1 uncultured Acutalibacter sp. | reverse complement strand
AGCTTTCCTTCAATTACTTCGACACTACCAAGGTGGGACAGATTATGTCCCGCATTACCTCCGACCTGTTCGATGTGACGGAGTTTGCCCATCACGGCCCGGAGGAGATTTTTATTGCCGGTATCAAGATTGTTGGCTCCTTTGTCATCCTCTGCGGCGTCAATGTTTGGCTGACCCTGATCGTCTTTTCCGTGGTGCCCTTCATGCTTCTGGCTGCCGCTTACTTTAACCTGAAGCTCAGAGAGCAGTTCCGCCGCCAGCGCAGGCAGATTGGAGAAATCAACGCCCAGGTGGAGGATAGCCTGTTGGGGGTGCGAGTGGTAAAATCTTTTGCCAACGAAGGTTTGGAAACCGAAAAATTCGAAAAGGGTAACGGCACTTTTCTGGATATCAAAAAGAAGAGCTACCTGTACATGGGCGGCTTTGAAGCGTCTAACCGCCTCTTTGACGGCATTATGAACCTGCTGGTGCTGGTGGTGGGCGCCATCTTTATGATAAACGGCCAGATCCAGCCAGCGGATCTCGTTGCCTACATGATGTATGTGGGAACGCTTATCAGTTCTATCCGCCAGCTGGTGCAGTTTGCCGAGCAGTTCCAGCGGGGCATGACGGGCATTGAACGCTTTTTTCAGATTCTGGACGCCGACGTGGACATTTTCGACGAAGAGGGGGCGGTGTCCCTTGAGATAAAGAACGGCGACGTCACCTTTGAAAACGTGAGCTTCAGCTATACGGATGATGGTAAGGAAGTGCTTTCCGAAATCAATCTTCACGTAAACGCCGGGGAGAATGTGGCGCTTGTGGGACCTTCCGGAGGCGGAAAGACTACCCTGTGCAATTTGATCCCCAGGTTTTATGATGTAACGGGGGGAAGGATCCTGATAGATGGGCAAAACGTGCATGACGTTACCCTGAAATCCCTGCGGTCTCAGATCGGGTTTGTCCAGCAGGACGTGTATCTGTTTTCAGGCACTGTGTTTCAGAACATCGAATACGGAAAGCCGGGAGCAACTCTGGAGGAGGTCAGGGAAGCGGCCAAACAGGCGGGCGCCCATGAATTCATCACGGAGCTCAAAGACGGGTATGATACTTACGTGGGCGAACGCGGCGTAAAGCTTTCCGGCGGACAGAAGCAGCGCATCAGCATTGCCAGGGCCTTTTTGAAAAATCCGCCGATACTGATCCTCGATGAGGCCACCAGTGCCCTGGACAACGAAAGCGAGAAGATCGTGCAGGCCTCTTTGGAGGAGCTTTCCAAGGGAAGGACCACCTTCACCATTGCCCACAGGCTGACAACCATCAAGAACGCCACGGTGATTCTGGTGCTGACAGATAAGGGCATTGAGGAAAAAGGGACACACAAAGAATTGATGGAAAAGAAGGGCGTGTACTATCACCTTTACAACAGCTATTCCGATGACGCCGCGGAGCAAGAAATAGAGTGACGCGGCGCAGGATTGAGAAACGGGGGAAAGGCTTTTGAAACAGGAGCAATTATTCCGGCAGTTAACTGGAAAAACTGTGACTTTCTGCGGGATAGGCCGCAGCAATATTCCTTTGGTGGAGCTTTTCAAAAAGCACGGGGCGATTGTTTCCATGCGGGATAAGCGGACCCTGGAGGAATTGGGTGAAACAGGAGAAAAGCTTTCCTCCATGGGAGTGCGCCTGGTTCTGGGAGAAGGGTATCTGAATGATCTTACAGAGGACGTGATCTTCCGCACGCCCGGCATGAAATTTGATCTGCCCGAGCTAACCAAGGCAAGAAAGCGAGGCAGAGTTGTGACCAGTGAAATGGAGGTCTTCTTTAAGCTTTGTCCCTGCAAGCTGTATGCCGTTACGGGCAGCGACGGGAAAACCACCACTACCACTTTGATCTCGGAATTTCTGAAAGCGGCGGGGAAGAAGGTCCATCTCGGCGGAAACATCGGGAAGCCTCTGCTGCCCGAAATCGAGACGATAAGCGAAGACGACTGTGCCGTGGCGGAGCTTTCCAGCTTTCAGCTTATTTCCATGCGGGAAAGCCCGGATGTGGCAGTGGTGACAAATCTTTCCCCGAACCATCTGGACGTTCACAAGAGCATGGAGGAATATATTGACGCCAAGAAGAATGCGTTTCTTCATCAGGACGCTTTCTCACGCACTGTACTGAATGCCGATAACGATATTACCCGGGGCTTTCAGGAGCTTGCCAGAGGAGACGTTTGGATGTTCAGCCGGAAGGAAAAGGTCCAAAGGGGCGTATGGTGCGACGGAACTTCCATTTTTGTAAATGATGACAAACTGCTGGACGTTTCCGAAATCAAGATCCCCGGCTGGCACAACGTGGAAAACTATATGGCGGCCATCGGCGCGGTATGGGGAGATGTACCGGCTTCCTGCATCGTAAAGGTGGCAAAGGAGTTCGGAGGGGTGGAGCACCGGGCCGAGCTGGTTCGGGAGCTGGACGGCGTGAAATACTATAACGATTCCATCGCGAGCTCGCCCACCAGGACCATATCGGGAACGCTTTCCCTATACCCGCAAAAGATAATCCTGATCTGCGGCGGGTATGATAAGCATATCCCTTACGACCCATTGGGGCCTGTGATCTGCGATAAGGTAAAGACTCTGATTTTACTGGGAGCCACAGGACCGAAAATCGAACAGGCTGTGAAGGAAGCCGAAAATTATAAAGAGGGCGAGCTAAACATCCTTCATGTTTCTACCATGGAAGAGGCTGTAAACGCTGCCCGGGAACACGCTGAAGCAGGGGATGTGGTGTCCCTTTCTCCCGCTTCGGCGGCCTTTGACTTGTACCCGAACTTTGAGGTACGGGGAAGGCATTTCAAAGAGCTTGTGAATCAGCTTTCCTTAGGGAACCTCTGAATAAATCGCCTAAACACACCTCGGCGGCAGATATTCCGCCTGTCTTTGCCCCAAAATCTTG
>CAZNZS010000149.1:0-2983 GCA_964577585.1 uncultured Acutalibacter sp. | reverse complement strand
GTAGCTCAGCTGGATAGAGCGTCTGACTACGGATCAGAAGGTCGGGAGTTCGAATCTTCTCCGGCGCGCCACGTCGCCGCAAACGCTTTTGAGTTTGCGGCGATTTTCTATGCAAAAAATCACCGCGTCACTTTACGCGTTGCGTCTCCTCCTCGGAAAAAGTCACGTTTGCTGCGGCTGTTCGCTTGCAAGCGCGCTCACGACGCCTCCGCAGCACTACCAACTTTTTCCGAACAAGGTCCAAGGACCCCAAATATCCTTTTATGATTTATTTTCGGGGAAGATTCGAACTCGAGGAAAGGAGCTCCACCATTGATCAGGAATCGTGACAGAACAGATCAGAATCATACGCAAATTTACCGTCTTCTGGAAATCACTTCCGGAAGGTTTCTTTCATGGTGGAAATTTTATCCGCCACCACTAAGATCCAGCTTTCCTTACATTTTGGGGGCGGGAGCGTCAGCGGAAACATATGGGTCTTTATCATGTTACGTTCCGTGGGAGAAAGGGAAAAGTCCCGCTCCGCGTTTTTCAGCGCCCGACCGGGATGAAAGAATCCATGCAGGCTGTGCCCGTCATGTCTGGTATGCCAATCGTAGAGAAAGTAATCGTGCAGAAGAGCGCCACGCACCAAAGCCCGCTTGTCCAAATGCCTAGATAAGAATTTCGGCAGGAAATAAGCAATCTGGATACAAAGCAGCGCCACCGCCAGCGAATGCGCAAACACGCTGGTATCACCGTGCTGCAGAAATCCCTTGCTCATTTCCATGCCCGGCGACTCCAGAATATCCCTGCCGTAACGCTCAACAATCGGAAACGGATCAATCTTCATAACAAGTCCTTTTTCCAGATGCGGTCTTTGGCGTAAGCAATGTTCGCCACGCCGCCATCCAAACGCGAAAAGCGTTCGTTCTTGGCTTTGGCGTACCGGCAGGGACGGTTGCCGATGCCCACTGCCTCAACCGCGTCATCTGTTCCGGCCATGATCTCGTCGCAGAGCTGGAGCGCATCCTCAATGATAGACTTCTTTTCCGCCTGGCCGCCGTGGCCACCCCAAAGCAACTCAAAAGCGTCTTCAAAGCTTTGGAAATGCAGCAGACTTTCCTTATATTCTTCAATGGAGGTGGAAAACTCCGTATACAGCAAAGTGTTCCGGTTGCAGGCGTCTCCAGAATACACCACCCCCCTTGAGCGGTCCAGAAAAACCACCGTGCCCCTGGTGTGGCCGGAAACGGAAATCGTTTCCAGCCGAACGCCGCCCAAATCGAAAACATCTCCGTCCTTCAGCGGCAGGGTCTTGATGGGACCCGGAACAGTTACGTCATCCAGCCGGGGCTCCACTGGCAGCGGGGCAAACATCGCGCCACTTTTGGCAAAGCCCAGGCGCATTTCCCGGTCAGAGTGCTCATACAGCAAAGCGATATCCGCCGGGTCGATGTAGACCTCGCCATACTCGAAATCTGCGCCGATGTGGTCCACGTGGCCATGGGTGTTCACCAGCGTTACAGGCAGGTCGGTCAGTTCCCGCACGAAAGCCTTCAGGCTGCCCACACCGGCCAGACCGTCAATGAGGAGCGCCTTTTTACTGCCCTCAACCAAATAGCTTTGTTCCCCGCCCAGGCCAGAGATCAGAATCACGTTGTCGTAGATTTTTTTCTCTCTGAAAAATTTGGATCCCATCACGCTATGCCTCCTTACGTTTTCTATAAACTATCTTCGATGATCTTATCAAAAACGAATTCCTTCTCTGCTAATCTATCATAGAACGCCAAACCATATTTTGTCAAATGGTCTGTCATGACAGGGTCAAAGAAGCTACGCCTTTAAGAAAGTTTCTTTTGCGCCTGCTGGCTCACCGGACTCGGCTTCGCCTCAGACACAGCTGGACATGTGCCGGTGGTACACAGCGATCGAAATTCTGCGAATTTCAGTACTCGTCTCGCCGCTCCTCGCTAAAAATATGCCGCCGGCATATTTTATGAACGCTCGGACCTTCCCAGGTTCGAATCCTTTTTACAAAAAAACACAAAGAAACAACCACAAGGGCTGTTTCTTTGTGTTTGGCGCGCCCGAAAGGATTCGAACCTTCGGCACCTGGCGTCGGAGGCCAGTGCTCTATCCAGCTGAGCTACGGACGCATATAAAATCGCGTTCCGCGATTTGTTTTTATAATATCATATGGAACTGTCAAAAAAGGTCGAATTATGACGAAATCTTATGCCTCTGAATTTTTATTTTTCGCCTTTTTCTTCTCCAGATTCACCCGGTATTCCAGGCTCTCCAAAATATCCTTGGCGCTGAACATCCCGTTGGAGCGAACAAACAGGATCAACTCGCGCTCAACGGGCTTCAGTTCTCCCACCTTTGAAAGATCGATGCCGGAGTGGCGGGGAGACCGCTTCTTGGTATCGTTCAGCAAGAGAATCTCCGAGGCCTTATCCGAAACATATTCGTCATAGAAAATCGTTACCGGAACATCATAGTAGTACGCAAGCTTTCCCAGCGTTGCCGGATCGGGACGGGTAACGCCCAACTCGTAATAAGAATATGTGGAGCGGCTGATATTCAGCACCTTGGCGATATCTTCCTGCTTGAATCCAAAAATCATCCGAAGCTTCCGCAGGCGGTTTGCAAGAAAGTCCTTGTCCTCAAAGAAAAAATGCATCATGCAGCTATCCTCTCACGGCAAGAACTGTCATTTTGTAGCTCTGCCATACTATCCCCAGTATGCCCCAGGTGAACAGGTTATAGTATACGGCAAAAGATTTTAAAATTCCATAGATTTGTCGAAATATGGAAGATAGTGTCATTAAAAACCGCAAATTCAAGAATTATTTTTGTTTTAAAAAACTTGATTCTTTCGTTGACTTTTGAAGTCTGGACATATATAATAAATGTGTTCACTTTATGCGGGCGTAGTTCAATGGCAGAACATCAGCTTCCCAAGCTGAATACGAGGGTTCGATTCCCTTCGCCCGCTCCA
>CAZNZS010000148.1:0-3023 GCA_964577585.1 uncultured Acutalibacter sp. | reverse complement strand
CCGTGACAGCCCCCCTTTCAGGGGGGCCAAGGGGTGGGTGCTAAATTCCAATTTACCTGTGTAACCCTCGGTCGGGCCGTGCAGGAAAAAACATCTGTTGTTACCTTCGCGAGTGGGTGCAGCGGCACGCTGCAAACTACAATTTATCGCATTACCCCCCCTCTGTCATCCTGAGGAACGTAGTGACGAAGGATCTCGTCCTTCGTTTCTGGGGAAAAGTGCAAAGGACGAGATTCTTCGTCGAAAGCAAAGCTTGCTTTGACTCAGTGATGACAAGAAAGAACTCCCGATTTCTACATTTTACATTGTACATTATACATTGCCCTATCGGAATTCCGTCATGTTGGGCCAATACCGCATGGGCATCATGTTTCGGCGAAGCTTGGGATTGATCCTTCCTTCAACGGCGATGGTCTGATAAAAGCGCTTCCACAGGGCGCGGTATTTTTCCTCTTCCTCGTCCGGCGGGGGAAGCCCTATGCTGTCCGCCTGAAAGAATTCACGCCTGCCGCTGTTTCTGTAAAGAAAGCCCAGCTTGTGATTCTTGTCGTAGATCATCATGTTCTCACCGGAAAACCTGTCGCAGAAATGGGGAACGATCAGAGGAAGCACGTTGTTGTTTGGGGTGATCTCCGCGGCCAGAAATTCTCCCAGGTCGGAAAACCGCAGGAATTCCACGTGGTAGTGGGCCTCGTTTTTCAGATAAAGTAAAGCCCTGTTCATGGCGTGTACGTCGTCGTTGGCCGCAAGCTTCGTCACCTTCGGGCCGTGCTTGTACCCCAGCAGAATAAAGCGGAGCATGTGCATTTCCTTTTCCTCCATGCAGGAAAGGAACGCGTTCCTTGTCATGTGATAGGCCTCCGGGGAGATCCTTTGGGAAAGGGACTTTTCCACCCTGTCCGCCAGCTCCGGCACGGTGTCGATGGCCTTGATGGGGAACAGGGTCCCCTGGGGCTCGTCCAGCAGCTCTATGCTTTCAGGCAGCTTTTTGTCCTGAAAGCATTCCGCAACGCAGCAGAGAAAGCCGGGAAAGCTGCCGTCGTACCGGTATACTAAATTTGACCTGACAGACATTTGACTCGATCCTCCCCGGTAGGTGAAAATAGCGACAACTGCTCCGGCGGCGCCAGCTCCCGCTGGGAGAAGCCCCGTTCGCTGACAGCTCCGGCAATGACCGCCGGGTTATCGGTGGGCAGGGGCGAAATGCTTTTCCCGCAGCACACGATAAAATATTGTGCCCGCTTCAATACCACGCCCAGCTTTTTCAGGGCGTCAAAATCAAGCTTTGCGTATCTACGCGCCGACCGGATCCTCTGGGCGCTTTTCACCCCGATCCCCGGCACCCGCAGCAGCATTTCATAGGGGGCTTTGTTGATCTCCACCGGGAAATGCTCCATGTGGTTTACAGCCCAGTTGCATTTCGGGTCCAGCAGGGGGTTGAAATCGGGGTGTTCATCGTCTAAAATTTCCCCGGCCTGAAAGCCGTAAAAGCGCAAAAGCCAGTCTGCCTGATACAGCCTGTGCTCTCTCAAGAGTGGCGGGGGCGTGTCCCTTGCGGGCAGATTCCGGTCGCTTACCATGGGCATATAAGCGGAAAAGAACACCCGCTTCAGGCTGTACTTTTTGTAAAGGCCCTCCGTGAGGGAAAGGATCTGCCGGTCCGTTTCCGGAGAAGCGCCGATGATCATCTGGGTGGACTGTCCTGCCGGCACGAATTTTTGCGCAGCCTTGTATTTGACGAGATCGGTGGAATTTACACGAATGCCGTCCCGGATCTGGCCCATGGGGGCCAGGATCTTTTCCTTGCTCTTTTGGGGGGCCAGCAGGGAAAGGCTTTTCTGGGAGGGCAGCTCGATATTTACGCTCATACGGTCGGCGTAAAAGCCAAGCTGCTCGGTGAGCCGGGGGCTTGCGCCGGGAATGGCCTTCACGTGAACATAGCCCCAGAAGTTTTCCTCCTCCCGCAGCTTTTTCAGGGCTGTGAGCATCAGCTCGCAGGTGTAGTCCGGATTTTTTACCACCGCCGAGCTTAAAAACAACCCCTCGATATAGTTTCGCCGGTAAAACTGAATGGTAAGGCTTACCAGCTCCTCCGGAGTAAAGGTGGTTCGGGGCCCGTCGATGGAATGGCGGTTGACGCAATAGGTGCAGTCATAAGCGCAGTCGTTGCTCATCAGCACCTTCAAAAGGGAGATGCAGCGTCCGTCTGCCGCAAAGCTGTGACAGATTCCGGCCTTTACCGCGTTTCCCAGCTTTCCCGGCTGTCCGGGCCGGTCCACGCCGCTGGAGGTGCAGGCCACATCGTACTTGGCGGCGTCCGTTAAAATTTCCAGCTTTTTCAGTAAATCCATAGCTTTCCCTTCTCTTTTACCGCCTTAGTCTTCGTTTTTTCTTTTTGGATGCATCACCATGGCCCGGGAAACGCTTTCCTTGCCGAACCGGTTCCTGACGGAATCGACTGCAGTTTCCAGGCGCTCCAACCGTTCGGCGCCGTTGGCCCTGTCGAAGAGACTTGTCTGCATTTCCCCGGAATCGATGAGCTTTCCCGCCCGGATCCCCAAAAGCCGCACGGCCCAGCGCTTGTTTTCCCGGCGGTACAGGGAAAGGGCGGCGCGGTAGAGGGAGGCGGAATCGCACACGGCGGGTTCGATGCGGCACTGCCGCTGAAATTCTTCAAAATCCTTGCTTTTTACGGTGATCTGCACCTCGCCGGCTTTTACGCCCTGGGCCCGAAGACGGGAGGAAACCGTTTCCGCCAGAGAGAGGAAGGTCTCTTTGATTTCCTCTTCCGTAACGATATCGTGGGGGAGGGTCACGCTGTTTCCAATGGATTTGGGGGGCTCTCCGCTGTCCGCGGGGCAAACCGGAGACTGGTCCAGGCCGTTTGCATAGACCCACAGTGTTTCTCCGGTCCGCCCCAGCATGCTTTTCATGGTGGAAAACTCCATGCGGGCGATCTCCCCAATGGGTATTGCAGTCCGTCCTCATCCTGCTCCCATTCCAGATCTGGAAACCGCGCGCGC
>CAZNZS010000147.1:0-3110 GCA_964577585.1 uncultured Acutalibacter sp. | reverse complement strand
GACCCCGGAGGGAGATCCACCCGCGCCGAGGCCGCAGCTATGTTGATGCGATATGCCGTCAGCAATTAGTTGTTAGCTTAGATGCCAGATTCCAGATGCTGGATTCTGGATGATGGTTGCGCCTTCAGCGCAATGAAGTAGGGACAAGGGCTATTATCTGTCATTATAGTTGTTAGCCGTTAGTTGTTAAAAAGGGCAAAGCCCTTGCCTGTCATTTGCTGAGAAATAGCAATGCAGGCATTGCTATCGGCAAGGGCCGCCGCGCCTTCCCAAGGAAGGCGCGGCGGCCCTGTATCATTGCAGCCTGTATATACCAAATCTGAACAGCCGGTCGGACAGCGCTTCAGGCTGTGCCGCCGGCTTCCTTTTCCTGCTTTTCGAGAAAGGCCTTTGCGTATTCCGCATCCCCGGTAAGGGAGGAAAGCAGCAGCGCGTAGATCCCCTGGGGGTCCCGGTAAAAGCTGCGCTTGACCAGATCGGCCTGGGCCCGGTCAGGGGCGTAAAGGGAGATCGCCATCAGTTCCATTTCCCCGCCGGAAATATGGCAGGTGACCCGAAATCCGTTTTCGATCTCTTCAATCTCCACCCGGTTTTCCCGCTGAGCTTTCGCTTCCGCCGTAAGGCGCACGGCAGCTTCCAGTGCCTTGTCTCTAACGGATACCGGCAGGGTGGCGTCCAAAGCCGACGCAATCTCCTTCCCGGTTTTCGTTATGGTATAAAGGCCGTCCTTTTCCACCAGGTTTCCCTGTCTGGCAAGGGCTGCCAGAGAGTCGCAGACGTCAAAATAATTCGCCAGCCCCTTTTTTTGAACGATCTGGGAAAGGATCTCCCCGGAAAGGGGCTCCTTCACGCTGTCGAGAATATAACACAGGAGAATGCGGATGTCATTTTGTGTCCAAAGACCGCCGGGTTCTACCCCGCCGGTAAAAGCATTTTGCTCCATATAGTTTCCTTTCTTTTTTAGGGGTTATCCCGCGCCTTCTGCACCGTACATTTTCGCCAGGCCGCCTTCTCCTGTTTCCCGGTATTTGCTGAACAGATCCCGGCCCGTTTCATACATGGTTTTGACCACCATGTCAAAGCTGATCTTTCTGGTGTAGGTGAGGAAGTTCGCAAGGCTCAGGGCGTTTATGGCCCGCATGGCGGCCACGGCGTTTCTTTCTATGCAGGGGATCTGCACCAGGCCGGCAATGGGATCGCAGGTAAGGCCAAGATGGTGTTCCATGGCGACCTCCGCAGCGTATTCGATCTGGTCAAGGTCCATGCCGAACAGCTCGCCGAGGCCTGCCGCTGCCATGGAGCAGGCACTGCCGATCTCTGCCTGACAGCCGCATTCGGCGCCGGAAATGGAAGCGTTTGTCTTTATGATATTTCCCACGATCCCGGCAGCAGCCAGGGCGTGGACCATCTCTGTGTCGGAAAAGCGGCACTGCTCCTGCTTGTACAGCATGACTGCCGGCAGCACACCGCAGGAACCACAGGTGGGCGCCGTAACGATGACTCCGCCGCCGGCGTTTTCCTCGCTTACGGCAAAGGCATAGGAGCACACGAGCCTGTTTTCCCGGGTCTCATGGCTTTCGTCGATATGGCGCTGGCGGTACAGGAATTTGGCTTTCCGCTGAACGTTCAGCCCGCCCCGCAGGATCCCTTCCGCCTCCAGGCCATTGTGTACGGCGGCCTTCATGCACTGCCACACCTGGGAAAGGTATGTCCATAGCTCGGGCCCCTCGTTTTCCTCCGCGTACTGCCAAAGCCGGAGATCATGATCCTCGCAGTATGCCTTGATTTCGGAAAAGCTGGAATGGGGATACACATTCTGGGCCGCTTCAGAGGGCTTTCCCTCGATCTCTATTTTGCCGCCGCCCACGCTGTAGACCCGCCAGAAGCCGATGGAGCAGCCGCCCTGAAAGGCCTCCAGCTCCATGGTGTTGGGGTGCCGGAGCTCGGTAGGCTCCGTGTGAAAGCTTACCTGAGCCGGAAGAGGTGCGAAGGCCTCCTCAATGGCAACGTCGGTCAAATGGCCTTTTCCCGTTTTTGCCAGAGAGCCGTACAGCGCTGCTTTGAAGCTGTCCGCCTGGGGAAATTCGTTTCTGAACAGCGCCGCCGCGTGGGACGGCCCCATGGTATGAGAACTGGAGGGCCCTCGCCCTATGCGGTATAATTCCTTCAAGGATTCCATAGCTTCCTCCGTTTTACAGGCTTGTAATGATCTCTCCGTTGATGATGACTCCGTAATCCCCGCTCTTTAAGACCTCCACCAGCTCTTTCCCGGTGTCCACAGGCTTTTTCAGGGCAATGCCCGCCATTCCGATCGCCTTTCCCTCCGACCAGTGCTCGTCGCCGCCGGAGGTGGGGAGCAGGCGGTGCTTGTCCGCGAAAGCGGCTGCCTGCTTATTTTCCTCGCCGGTGTTGTAGAAATTGAAGATCTCCGCCCCGTCCAGATATTTGGGCTGGGGCTTTACGTCCATGTTGATATAGCCCCGGTCCCGGAAAGGGTGGGCCATGGAGACAAAGCCACCCGCCTTGTGTACCATTTCCGAATACTCGGAAAGCGGGTACATATGCAGATTGATGTGCTCCAGCAGAAAATCCAGGTCGATACCGTAGGTGAGAACTTCTTTCCCGTCACCGTAGCAGTGCTCAATGCCGAACAGCACGTGAAAATTCTTTCCCCGGGCCCATTCTCTGGCGGCTTCATAGGCTTCATAGTACCGCTTCATCTTTTCTTCCCAGGGCAGGGTGCGGTCCACCGCGGTGTTGCCGCGGAGGAAATGGTCCGTAAGCACCATGCCGGCATATCCGGCGTTGTAATAGGCCTCCGCCATTTCCTGGGGCGAGCTTTTCGCGCAGGCGCTGCACCAGCAGCAGTGGCAATGTGTTTCATAGCGGTAAGGATAAACTTCTGTGGGATTTTTCATACACATACTTCCTTTTCTGGGTGCCGGATCGTGGCGGCGCTGCTGCGCAGCGCATGGGAAAGATACCCTTTCCAACAGCTGATACCTGACAACTAAAACGCACTGTGTTCCTCAGAATGGCAATGGGAACAGTGCGATAAATTGGAATTTGCAGCGTGCCGCTGCACCCACTCGTGAAGGCAGCAACAGGTG
>CAZNZS010000146.1:0-3332 GCA_964577585.1 uncultured Acutalibacter sp. | reverse complement strand
TATAATTTTCTGCCCTTACTTCATTGCGCCGAAGGCGCAACCACCGTCCAGCATCCAGAATCTAGCATCCAGCATCTAAAGGGCGAGATCCTTCGTCCAAAGCAAAGCTTGCTTTGCTTTTTCTCAGTGATGACAGAAAAGGAGGCTCAGCAGATCTCCTCGTAGCTTTTGCGCAGGACGGCGCAGGACTGGCTGAACTTTGCCTGTTCTTCCTCGGTGAGCTTCAATTCCAGCACGCGGGCGACGCCGTTTCTGTTTACAATGCAGGGCATTCCGGCGTAGACGTCGCGCTGGCCGTATTCTCCCCTGAGTCTGGCGGAAACGGTGAGCACGCTGTTTTCATCGGAAAGGATAGCCCGGACAATACGCACCAGGGCCATGCCGATGCCGTAATAGGTAGCCCGTTTGGCCTGAATGATCTTCTGGGCGGCATCGCGGACTTCAGCGCTGAGCTTCTGCATTTCCTCCAGGCTGTATTTCCCTTCGGAGTGGCAGCAGATATCGGTCACCGATTTCGTGGCGACCATGGCCTGGCTCCAGGGGACGAATTCGCTGTCGCCGTGCTCGCCGATCACATAGGCATGGACGTTCCGGGGATCTACCGTGAAGTATTCTCCCAGCAGATAACGGAGCCGGGCTGTGTCAAGAGTGGTGCCGCTGCCCAGCACGCGGTTGGAATTAAAGCCGGAAAGCTCATACACGATCCTGGTCATAAGGTCTACGGGATTGGTTGCCACCAGAAAGATCCCGCCGAAGCCGGAGGCGACAATGGGCTCTACAATGGAACGGAAGACCGCCTCGTTCCGTTTGAGAAGGTCCAGACGGGACTCGCCGGGCTTCTGGTTTACGCCGGCACACAGCACCGCAATGTCGGCATCGGCACAGTCGCTGTAATCACCGGCATATATCTTCATACTGGAGGGGGCAAAGGCTACGCCGTGGTTCAGGTCCATGGCCTCCCCCTCCGCCCTGTTTCTGTCGATATCGATCAGGACAAGCTCATCGCACACAGCCTGATTCAGGGCTGAATAAGCAAAGCTCATGCCCACCATGCCTGTACCGACCAAAACCACCTTACGCTTGTTTAAATTCATAACACCTGATCCTTTCCGTATTTCCTGTATTCTTCTGTCAAGTATAGTTCCGAAAAAAGCGCCGTTTATACAGATGCTCCGGAACGCTTGCTTTTCAGCACATTATAGCCAACGATGGCTCCCACCACGATCACGGCCCCTACCAGGGAGAGGGGCGTTATCTTTTCCTTATAAAAGACAGCTACCCAAATGGGATTCAGGACAGGTTCAAGCCCTGTGATGAGAGAAGCCGTTACCGGCGGGGTGTAACGGATCCCCAGAGAGAGGAAAATATAGGCAAGACCCACCTGAAAGATCCCCAAAACGAGGATCGCCGTTATGGGGACGAAGGAAAAATCCGTTTCCCCTATGCAGAAGGGGGCAAAGAGCAATGCCGCAGCTAGCTGGCCGAAAAAGACGGAGGACATGGCGTCTGAGTTTTCCGAGGCGTTCATCATGAAAACTCCCGCATAACACACGCCCGACAGTACGGCCACGACGTTTCCCCACAGGTTCCCTGCCTGAAGGCCGTCCACAAAGAACAGGACCACGCCGAAAAGGACCGCCGCACAGGCGAGAACATCCAGTTTTCTGGGCTTTACGCGGAAAAAGAGGATCATAAAAAGGATCACAAAGGCCGGCGCCGTAAATTGCAGCACGATGGCGTTGGCGGCAGTGGTGAGCTTATTGGCGATGGTATACAGAGTGGTGGTGCCAAGGGTGGACATTGCCCCTACGAACACGGGGAAATTCCACTTGAGCCTGTGCTTTGACAGGAGCATATAAGCGCCTATCATCACAAAGCCTATCAGGTTTCTGGCGCCGTTTATGGAAAGCGCCGACCATGGGATCAGCTTTACACACAGGCCGCCAATGCTGAAAAGCAAAGACGCCAGAAGCACAAAAACAGTACCGCGCTTTTGCTCCATATCCATTTTCCTTCTCACCTTCTGTTTTCTTTTCCAATCGAGCCTTAGTTATTGTACCCCTGTTTTGAAAGGAAGGCAAGACAGAAATAATTTTTCCATGCCCATAAAGCGACAGAAACGAATGGAGAGCAGGGCCTATAATACCGGTAAAGCCAATGTGGGAACGGAGGGATGCCATTGACAGTATACGCCGATGTTCTTGTGATCGTAAACCTTTATATCGATTATTTCCTGCTTTGGACCGTAAAAAGGTTTTTGGGCTTACGGACAGGAAAGGGACGGCTGGCGCTGGGAGCGCTGACCGGCGGGATCCTGTCCCTTTCGGCGCTGATCCCCCAGATGCCCCAGGCTCTTTCCCCGGTAATCAGTCTGGGTACGGCGCTGCTGACCACAGCCGCGGCGTTCTGCCCCATGAAGCTTAAAAATCTGATCCTTTCCGCCATATACTTTTGGGCCTTTACGCTGCTGCTGGCCGGATTCTTTCTTTTTCTGCTCCGGTTTTTCACTCCGGGCTCCGTGGCAGTGCTGGGAAACGTGCTCTACTTTGACCTTTCTCCTGCCCTGCTGTTCTTTTTCACCTGCGGGGCTTATGGGGTCCTGGCCCTGCTGCGCAGGGTTTTTCCTGGAAAAGATCAATCGCTGCGCTGCTGCTGGATCACTGTGAAAAACAAGGGCTCTGCCTGCCGCATTTACGCAAAGGCGGACACGGGGAACGCCCTCAAGGAGCCGTTTTCCGGACTGCCGGTGATCGTGTGTACTCTGGAAAGCCTGAAGGACTGCGTTCCGCCAGAGGCGGTGGAATTTTCAAGCCAGGGAAGCTGCCGGGGCACCGCGGGGCTTCGGATCATCCCCTTTGAAACAGTGGGCGGCAAAGGTGTGCTTCCCGCTTTTCAGCCGGAAAGCGCGGAAGCCTGC
This sequence comes from uncultured Acutalibacter sp., assembly GCA_964577585.1. Lineage (GTDB taxonomy): Bacteria > Bacillota > Clostridia > Oscillospirales > Acutalibacteraceae > Acutalibacter. The sequence continues at coordinate 415 of CAZNZS010000146.1, read as the reverse complement.
GGACAAGAGCTTTCCTGCTACATAGCCGTTTGCCGGCATCCCATTTCCGCAGGACAGTATGACGCGATCTTCAATCCCGACCTATTTCCAGGCTGTACCCTTTCTCAAAAAAGCATACAAACAGGAGGTCTGTCCCATGACAATAAAACATAAGCTTATTTCCTTCCTGGAAAATCTTCTCCGCCGGCTGCGTTTCAAATCCGGCGCAAATCCCTGCTATTACATCAACGGTCCGGAGGCGCTGCCGGCTCCCCTCAGCAAGGAGGAGGAAGCAAAAATCATGGAGGACATCCGCGCCGGGACACCGGGAGCCAGAGAGCCGCTGATCACCCACAATCTCCGGCTGGTGGTCTATATCGCGAAAAAATTCGAGAGCCCCGGCGCAAACGTGGAGGACCTGATCTCCATTGGCACC
>CAZNZS010000145.1:0-3428 GCA_964577585.1 uncultured Acutalibacter sp. | reverse complement strand
CTGACGCTTCGAGTCGTTGTCATGGAATTATATGCTACCGTGGCCGTAGCCGTGGGCGTATTGATGATTGTGTGAAACAAAGATCGCGCCCAGAATGACAGCGGCCAAAACCAGAGTACCAAGGGCTACGCAGATGGCAAAGAAACGCCGACATGTAAATGGCTATAAATTATAGATATTTTGTTGACATAGAGTTTCCTTCGTGCTATTCTTCTATATAGAGATGATGCGAAACGATAAATTTTGGAACAACTTGTCAGGTTTTCAAATATAGGGAAAGGCGGTGAGTTCCGGGAGGAAAATAATCGCAAGGACGGTATACCTGAGAAGGACGGGATCTGCAAGGAAGAGACAAAGAATTTATGAATTTGAAAGGAATGGATGTCTGATGAAAAAGATAAAAAGAATGCTGGCTCTGGCACTTGCCGCTATCGTAATGATATCCGCATTTGCAGTTCCGGTAAGCGCAAAGGGATTTACGGATATTTATAATGGACATCCATACCAGGATGCCATAAACTATGTCTCCGACAATGAGATCATGAACGGTATCACACCTACAGAGTTTGCGCCCAACAACGCGGTAACAAGAGCTATGATGGTTACGATCCTGTACCGCAAGGCGGGGTCGCCTTACGTCACTATTCCCACAACCGGCAAGTTTACCGACGTACCTGACACGGCTTATTATGCAAAGGCGGTTTACTGGGCTAAGGATAAAAGCATTACCAACGGCACAAGCACAACTACGTTTTCACCCAATCAGACTATTACGAGAGAGCAGGCAATGTGCTTTCTGTATAATTACTCGAAGGTAACGATAACGGCTGTGAATAAAACCGGCTCCATTACGGGATATTCCGATTACAGCAATGTTTCCAGCTATGCAAGAGACGCCATGGCCTGGGCGGTGGCAAATAAGGTTTTGATCATTACCGATCCGAACAAGGCAAATCTCTATCCCAAACATACAATGAGCCGGGTGCAGGCAGCCTATGGCATTACGGCTTTTGGCACCAATGTGGAACGGTGCGTACAGGATTCAGATATTCTGTCTTTCCTCAATGAAGGCAGCGGCAGTGAAGGCGGCGCTTCAAACACAAACCAGCATTTTCACTCTTCCTTTTACCTTACGCCGAATCATTTGAACAAATTCTACAACAAGCTTTCAAAAAAATACGGATCAGGTTCTGCTTATTCGTCAGCAGTAACTGAATTCAGAACGATGCTAAGCACACCGGCATCTGGTCGCTGTTTTGGCATGAGCACGGTGGCTGCTCTGGATAAATTCGGCAAAATCAATTTCAACGGGATCGGGGGAAATCTATCCGGAACCATGAGTTCCGTCAGCTGCACTCCGAAAACCATAACAGAAAGTGACATCACCTATTATCATCTATCACAGGCTTTAACGGATATAGGTTCCATAGACACATCAAAATGGAGCAAATATACAAACTTGGTTTTGGATGCCATGTACTATGCAACCGGACCTTCCCTCTTCGTTTTTTGGGCTGCATCCCCGCCAGATGAAATTAGTCACGCCAGAGACGTCTATCATGCAGTGCTGGTTAATTCCTGCACCAAGTCGGGAAGTAATTATATATTGTCAGTATATGATCCCAATACTGCTGGGTTTGATAGGTGGACGTTGATAACAAAGGGGGAAAAATACTGTTTTTCTGGGATGCCGGATTATTTAGAGCCCACTCCGGGAAGAGATTATGGCATTATGCGTTCTTATGCAATAACCGACTTCAGCAAGTTTGATTTTTTGGATATTGACGGCTATCAGAATTCCAAGACTACTGCCATCAGTACAAACTCTCTTTCAGGTACATCTCAGACAATGTCAGCTGACAGCGTAGAGGAGGAAACGCCCTGGGACAACTATCCGGAGGATTTTTCCACCGTTTATTTCCGGCTTCAGGAAGGTATGACCATCACCAACGATGAAGGAGAAACATTGACCTGGAAGGACGGAGAATTGTCCGGAGATATGGAGGTGTACGGCTGGAATTTCATTACAGGTACCTCGCCGGTTCTGGCCTATGCTGACGTTCCTCTCAGCAAGACCTTCAGGATAGAAACGGCGGAGGGAGCACAGCAGGAATTCTCCGTGGTAGACAAATACCGTTACCAACGCCTTGAAGATTTCAGCGGCACGGCGGAGCTCTGCGGAGACGGTACCATGGAGCTCTCCGGAAGCCCGGAAGAGTTCACCGCCACCTGCTTCCGCCCTGTGAACGGAATCAAGCATACTCTTTCCGGAACCGGCTCTCAGTCCGTCCGGCTGGATTTCACCGGAGAAAAGGTCATAGCGGAGGGCCTGACAGGAGCTTATACAGTACAGCATACGGATGAGACAGGAACAGAGTACGCCACCGAAACGGTGGTAGAAGCCGAGCAATCGGAGAAAATCCCGGCGCTGTCTATCGCCGGTGAAGAAGCAAATTGAAGGGGTAAAGCTTCATGAAAAAGACCCTTTTCCTGAAAATCTTCTGCTGCCTGCTCATACTCTGCCTGCTTTCCGGCTGCGGGCCAAAAAGCTCACTTCTTGCCCATGCAGACGATACGGACGGATTGAAAAAGGATCTTGCCGAGATAAGCCTTTGGTGTCATATAGGTTATAGTATTGAAAACAGCAGGGGAGAAAAGCTGCAATATCTTCCAGATTCGGAAGAAACCGGAGAGCATATCATTACCGGAGAACATTATAAGCCGGAAGGAAACATGAAATATTCCGGCGAAACTCGGGACAGCTTCAAAGTGGGGTGGCATCGATTCCAAGTCCCGTTCAGCCAGTCTTTTACGGTACACGAAGATTATCTCACTGCTGCCGTGGAGCAGGAGGTCTTTACAACCGAGGAGATAAAGGAAGTGGATTATGAAACCGAATCCCACGCCACTTTTTATTTTGAGGATAACATGACTGTGTTTCAGGATACCTGGGGGGACTGGAACAAAGCTATTCACCACTGCAACAACGTGGTGGAGCTTTTTGGAGGTCTTTCGGAATTTACGATTACATTCCGAATGCTTAAAAACAGTCTCCCGCCAGCTTTGGCAGATTCTTATGAAATCAGCGGAGCCGGGAAAGGCCATGTGATAGCTGCCTTTGAAAATGGGGAAATTCTCACGGAAGGCATGGAAGGGAACTATACTGTTACCGTAAATGATTATTTTGTCTATGAATACGACGAAACCGGCCACCTGCTTTCCACCACAGAGGAATAAACAACGGGCCGCATCCTCCGTGGCCCGGGCTGTCTTTTGAAACGAAAGTGAGTGTTTTGTAACGTTCGGTTGTATCATGGGTAAATGAATTCAACCTGCCGGTGTGAAGAAAGGAAATTCCCATGAAAAAAACCTTTTTCCTGAAAGTCTTTTGCTGCCTGCTCATACTCTGCCTGTTTTCGGGCTGCAAG
>CAZNZS010000144.1:0-3438 GCA_964577585.1 uncultured Acutalibacter sp. | reverse complement strand
GTGCTGGAATGCAGCCACCTGGGGGTGGATTTCGGCGGCCTGAAGGCTGTAAATGACTTCAACTTTACAGTTGGCCCCACGGAGATCGCCGGCCTGATCGGCCCCAACGGCGCCGGCAAAACAACGGTTTTCAATCTGCTTACGAAGGTGTACGCCCCCACCAGGGGAACGATCCTTCTGAACGGCATGGATACTCATGGAAAAACCACGGTGCAGATCAACAAGATGGGAATTGCCCGAACCTTTCAGAACATCCGCCTGTTCTCCAACCTTTCTGTGGAGGACAATGTAAAGATCGGTTTGCACAACTCAAAAAAGTACAGCGCTCTGGAAGGGGTTCTCCGACTGCCTTCCTATTGGAAGCGGGAAAAAGAAGCCCATGAAAAGGCAATGGAGCTGCTGTCCATCTTCAATATGGAGTATATGGCCAACTGGCGGGCGGGCAATCTGCCCTACGGCGCTCAGCGCAGGCTGGAAATCGTTCGGGCTTTGGCGACAGATCCCTGTCTGCTTCTGCTGGACGAGCCGGCTGCCGGCATGAATCCGGCGGAAACAGTGGAGCTGATGGAAAACATCGTCAAGATCCGGGATACCTTCCAGATCGCCGTGCTGCTGATCGAGCACGATATGAAGCTGGTTATGGGGATCTGCGAAGGCATCTGCGTGCTGAATTTCGGTGAAGTCATTGCCAAGGGCACCGCGGAGCAGATCCGGAACAATCCCATGGTCATTGAAGCGTATCTGGGAAAGAAGGGGGCAGAACGATGCTGAATGTGGAAAACATCAATGTCTATTACGATAAGATCCACGCCATTAAGGACGTCTCCTTCCAGGTGAACGACGGCGAAGTGGTGGCACTGATCGGCGCAAACGGCGCGGGGAAAACCACTACTCTTCACACCATCACCGGTCTGATCCGTCCGGAAAGCGGCAGCATTACTTATACAGAGGCAGACGGCACGGTTCTGGATCTGGTAAAAATGCAGCCCCATAAGCTGGTGGCAAAGGGACTGGCTCATGTTCCGGAGGGAAGGCGGATTTTCCTGCAGATGACCGTGCTGGAAAATCTGGAAATGGGCGCTTTCTGCAAGGGAAAGGCTTCCAAGGAAGATCTGGACGCCGTTTTTGCCCGGTTTCCCAGGCTGAAGGAGCGGAAAAAGCAGGTGGCCGGCACTTTGTCCGGCGGCGAACAGCAGATGCTGGCCATGGGCCGGGCTCTGATGAGCCACCCCAAGCTTCTGATGCTTGATGAGCCCTCCATGGGCCTCTCCCCCATCCTGGTGGAAGAAATTTTTGACATCATCATCAGCCTGCACAAGTCCGGCACCACCATTCTGCTGGTGGAACAGAATGCCGAGATGGCCCTGGCCATTGCGGACCGGGCCTATGTGCTGGAAACCGGCAGCATTGTCATGACCGGAGAAGGCAAAGAGCTGCTGCAGAGTGACGCCATCCAAAAGGCGTATCTGGGCAGCTGAGCACAAAAGCGCTTTTTCATGGAACAAAGCAGCTTCGTTTCATTCTCCGAAAAACGCTGAGGCAAGTTGCTCAAAAAAGCTTTGATCCCGCAAAAAGGCCGGAACTGCAAAAGCAGTTCCGGCCTTTTTCCATGGACTTCTTTATCTGTCAAAATGCGCGGATACTTCCTTCAGCTTCTCAATAATGGGCAGGTGCTGGGGACACATTTCCTCGCACTGGCCACAGCCGATACAGTCGCCCGCTTTGCCGAAATCTTTTGTCAGGTTGGCGTAATTCGTGAAGTTCACTGTCCACCCCTTTTCCTCCAAATGCTCCCGCATGTCCTCGTTATAGAGGGAGAAATACTGGGGGATAGCGATTTTCCGGGGACATCCCTCCGTGCAGTAAGAACAGCCGGTGCAGGGCACGGCGATCTGGCTGTTGATGATCTCCCCGGCCTTATGTACCATGGCCTTCTCCTCTTCGGTGAGGGGCTTAAAGTTCTCCATGAAGCTCAGGTTGTCTTCCATTTGGGCAAGGCTGCTCATGCCGGACAGCACCATCTTCACTCCCGGAAGGCTGGCGGCGAACCGGATGGCCCAACTGGCCGGAGACAAGCTCGGATCGTGGGCCTTAAACAGCCTTTCGACCTCCTCGGGCACCTTTGCCAGGGTGCCGCCCTTCACGGGCTCCATTACCGTGACCCACTTGCCGTGCTTTACCGCCACATCATGGCAGGCCTCGGACTGGACCCACCGGCTTTCCCAATCCAGATAGTTGATCTGCAACTGGACAAACTCTATCTCGGGATGCTTTGTCAGGATCTCGTTCAGCAGGTCGGAAGTACCGTGGAAGGAAATGCCCATGGTTTTCACCAGCCCGGCTTCCTTTTTAGCCTTAAGCCAGTTGAAGCAGTCGAACTGCTCGTACTTGGGATAGCTGCCCGCCTCAACGCCGTGAAGCATATAGTAGTCGAAATACTCCACCCCAGTCTTTTTCAGCTGCTCGTTAAAGACAGAATCCCGATCTTCCAGGCTGTTGAAAAAGCCGTTGTGCAGTTTGGTCGCCAAGGTGAAGCTCCCCCGGGGATAGCGGTCTACAAGCACCTCCTTTACGGTGGGCTCGCTCTGGAAGCCACAGTACATCCAGGCGGTGTCAAAATAAGTAAAGCCCTTCCCCATGAAAAGGTCTACCATCTTCTTGACCTGCTCCACATCGATGGCCCCGGCATTTGCCGGATCGGTGGTGGGCAGGCGCATCAGGCCAAAACCAAAATTTTTCATTGCAAAAGCTCCTTTCCGTTTTTCCTTTCTTTCATTTTATAAGTTAAAGTATACTTTATGTCAAGCTTTTTTCATTCTCAGGCAGACGGAATGACCGCAATCGGCATCCGGAGGCTGAGAGCGCTTTCTGCCGCTGCCTGGCGGTCGGTTCCCTTCCCCGCGCTGTGGACGATCCTCAGCAGAGCAGCGGACATTCACAAAACTCCTTTTCTTTGAAAATACGCTTTTGCACGAATTAGAAGTTTCTAACCACTCAATCATTTTTTTCGCCAAAGGGGGTTGACAACGTGAGTTAGTGGTAGTAAACTGAAAATGATCCTCGGGTTAGATGTCGCTAACCAAGCGTAAGGAGGCGAAACAATGATGCCGCTGACGATGGTAAAGCCTGGAGAGACCGTGACCGTCCATAAGATCACCGGCAGAGACGAAGTTCGCCAGCATCTGGCGGAAATCGGGTTTGTGGTGGGCAGCGATGTAACGGTGATAAGTGAAATTGCCGGGAACCTCATCGTGCAGGTAAAGGACAGCCGGATCGCACTGGACAAGACCATGGCAAATCGAATTCTGGTATAAGGAGGGAAAGAAACATGAAAACCTTGAAAGATGTGAAGGTGGGCGAGACAGTCACGGTGGCTAAGCTCCACGGTGAAGGGCCTGTGAAGCGCCGGATCATGGACATGGGCATCACCAAGGGTGT
>CAZNZS010000143.1:0-3465 GCA_964577585.1 uncultured Acutalibacter sp. | reverse complement strand
AGAAAACCATCTACGGCGGCAGCTACAATCTGCTGGCCCACACCCTGCCCCAGTTCGGCATATCTACCACTTTCGTGGATGCCCACGATCTGAACGCCGTCACTGCCGCAATCCAGCCCAACACCAAGGCCGTTTACCTGGAGACCCTGGGCAACCCCAACAGCGACATCCCCAATATCGACGCCATTGCCGGAATCGCCCACACCCATGGCCTGCCTCTGGTCATCGACAACACCTTCGGAACGCCCTACCTGATCCGGCCTATCGAACACGGAGCGGACATCGTTGTCCACTCCGCCACAAAATTCATCGGAGGCCACGGAACGACTCTGGGCGGCATCATTGTGGACAGCGGCAAATTCGATTGGAAAGCCTCCGGAAAATATGCGCCCATCGCGGAGCTGAATCCCAGCTACCACGGCATCACCTTTGTGGACGCTGCCGGCCCCGCCGCCTTTGTCACCTACATCCGCGCCATCCTCTTGCGGGATACCGGAGCAACAATCTCTCCCTTCGCGGCATTTCTGCTTTTGCAAGGTGTTGAAACCCTCTCTCTGCGGGTAGAACGCCATGCCGAAAACACAAAAAAAGTGGTGGAGTATCTCGCCTCCCATCCGCTTGTGGAGAAGGTCAATCATCCGTCCCTGCCCGGCCACCCGGACCATGCCCTGTATGAAAAATACTTTCCCCACGGCGGTGCGTCTATCTTTACGTTTGAGATCAAGGGCGGGCAAGCGGAGGCCCACCGGTTCATCGACAACCTGAAGATCTTCTCCCTGCTGGCCAACGTGGCGGACGTGAAGTCCCTGGTCATCCATCCGGCCACCACCACCCACTCCCAGCTTTCTCCGGAGGAATTGCTGGACCAGGGAATCAAGCCCAACACCATACGCCTGTCCATCGGCACGGAGCATATTGACGATATCATAGCCGATCTGGAGAAGGGCTTTGCCGCCGCGGCGCAAAAATAAGAGGGGAATTGGTTATGGCCAATATCCACATGCTCGCCGACCAGTTGATCGGCAAGACGCCTTTACTGGAGCTGATGCACGTGGAGGAAACGGAAGGACTGAAGGCCCACGTCCTGGCAAAGATGGAATAATTTAACCCGGCGATCATTGTGAAAGCAAAAAAATATAGAGGCCCGAGCATGCCTCCTGCTTGACAGAAGCGCAAACGTTAGCCGCAGGCTAACGTTTGTTTGTATATGCAGAATCTGCATACCCCGGCAAAAGATCCGGCGGCACAAGCTATTCATACGATTCCATCGGCGCTTTCCCGGTAATTTCACGGTGGGAGGTTGCGTTTTTGGTTTTTTGCAGTATAATCCTTTTGGCCGGATTTTGATTTTCAGGAGGATATTATGGCGATAGAAGCGGTCAAAGACTATTTCAAAACTTTCAATATGGAGGACAGGATCCGGGAGTTTGAGGTTTCCAGCGCCACAGTGGAGCTGGCGGCTCAAGCACTGGGCTGTGAGGCCTGCCGGATCGCGAAGACCCTTTCCTTCTCGGTGGGAGAGCAGACTCTGCTCATTGTCTGCGCCGGAGACGCCAGGATCGACAACTCCAAATACAAGGCGCAGTTCGGCGCAAAGGCCAAAATGCTTGCGCCGGAAGAGGCGGAGCAGCGGATCGGCCACAAGGTGGGCGGCGTGTGTCCCTTCGGTGTAAAGCCGGGAGTGAAGGTGTATCTGGACGCCTCTCTGAAGCGCTTCGACACGGTTTTTCCCGCCTGTGGGAGCAGCAACAGCGCCATTGAACTGACGATCCCGGAGCTGGAGCAGTACTCCGGATATTGCGCCTGGATCGATGTTTGTAAAGGGTGGAACGAATAATTATGGAGCGGGACGGAATGGAGCCAAACGGACAGGCCTATATCCGGGGCATACGGGACGGCCTGCCCATTGCCACCGGTTATTTTGTGGTGGCCTTTGCACTGGGTATCGCGGCAAAAAACGCCGGCTTTTCCGCTCTGCAGGCAATGGTGGAAAGCCTGACCAACAACGCTTCCGCCGGGGAATACGCCGTGTTTTCTCTGGTGGCTTCCGGAGCGGGTTATCTGGAGGTGGCGGTCATGACCCTTGTGGCGAATGCCCGTTACCTGCTGATGAGCTGCGCCCTGAGCCAGAAGATCTCCCCCGACACGGGGATCGGCCACCGGCTGCTGGTGGCCTTTGACCTGACAGACGAGATCTTCGGAATTTCCATTGCTTATCCGGGGCCTCTGAACCCCTTTTATTCCTATGGCGCGGCAACTGTGGCCATTCCCGGCTGGGGCCTGGGCACTCTTCTGGGCGTGATCATGGGCAATATTTTGCCCTTTCGCCTGGTCAGCGCTTTGAGCGTGGGGCTTTACGGAATGTTTTTGGCTATCATTATGCCTGCGGCCCGGCAGGAAAAGGTGGTGCTGGGACTGATCCCTGCCGGATTTGCCGCCAGTTTTATTGCCGACCGCTGGGAGCTGCTTTCGGCGGTGTCGCCCGGGATCAAGATTATTGTTCTGACAGTGGTCATCTCCCTGGCAGCGGCACTTCTTTTCCCGGTAAAGGACGAGGAGGAGAAGCCCGCATGAAAAACATCTGGTTTTACATTCTGATCTCTGCCGGGATCTCCTATCTGATCCGTTCCGTGCCCCTGGTGCTGATCCGAAGAGAGATCAAGAACAGAACGCTCCGCTCTTTTCTTCACTATGTGCCCTATGTGACCCTTTCGGTGATGACCTTCCCCGCCATTGCGGAAGCCACCCAAAGTCCTGCAGCGGGATTACTGGCCCTGGCAGTGGGGATCGTTCTGGCCTGGAAGGGAAAGGGACTGTTTCCCGTGGCCATTGCCTGCTGCGTTGTGGTTTTTCTTTCCGAACTGGTGCTTCTGTAGGCAATCCGTGCAACTATCCTGCTTTTCCGCGCGAGTGAAAAAAGATTTTGCGAAATATGAACAGAAGCGCTTTTAAAATTTCATTTTCGCTTTTGAAAAGGCTCTCTTTTTTCGGATTTTTTATTGACAAATCCAGCGTTTCGAAGTAAATTGTTAGTTGACACCGGCTTGGCCGGCATCTGGGATTTGACAGACGGTCCCACAAATCCTGCAAATATGAAAAGGAGAATGACCATGAAACGAATTTCAAAAATTGTGTCTCTGCTGCTCGTGGCTGCACTGCTGTCTTCCTGCTTGGCAGGCTGCGGAAACAACGCGGGCTCCGGCGCGTCCGGTTCTGCCCTGAAGATCGGCGGCACCGGCCCCCTGACCGGCGGGGCAGCCATTTACGGCACTGCCGCCAAGAACGGCGCACAGATCGCCGTGGACGAAGTAAACGCTCTGGGCGGCCTGCAGTTTGAGCTGCACTATGAGGACGATGTGAACGACCCTGAAAAGGCTGTCACTGCTTACAACACCCTGAAGGACTGGGGCATGCAGATCTTCCTGGGCTCCGTCACCTCCAAGCCCTCTGTTTCCACTTCCGCCG
>CAZNZS010000142.1:0-3478 GCA_964577585.1 uncultured Acutalibacter sp. | reverse complement strand
TCCGCCAGCTTGGCGTGGAGATCCGCTGCGGCGTGGAGGTGGGCAGGGATACCACCATTCAAAAGCTCAGGGAAGAGGGCTATCGGGCCTTCTACATCGCCATCGGCTGCCAGGGCGGCAAACGCCCCGGTGTGGAAAACGATACCGCTTCCGGCACCGAGATCGCCGTGGAGTATCTCCGGGATGCCTTTGAAAAGCAGGAAGGCTTCCCGGGCGATGTTGTGGTGATCGGCGGCGGAAACGTGGCCATTGACTGTGCCGGAAACGCCGTCCGCCTGGGCGCGAAGTCCGTCACCATGTTCTGCCTGGAGGATCGGGCCACCATGCCCGCCAGCCTGAGTGAGATCGCTGAGGCCGAGGAAGAGGGCGTGAAGATAGAACCCTCCTGGGGCCCGAAGGAGGTCAAGGTCAACGACAAGGGCCAGGTATGCGGCATCGTGCTGAAGAGATGCCTGCGCACCATCGATCCTGAGACCAAGGCCTTCAGTCCCGTATATGATGAAAACGATACCATGGAGGTAAGCGCCGATAAGATCGTCTTTGCCATCGGCCAAAGCATCGAATGGGGACAGCTTCTGCAGGATACCAAGGTGGAATTCTGGCACGGGAATTATCCCGTGGCCGATAAGTTTACCTATCAGACCGCCGAAGAAGATATCTTTGTAGGCGGCGATGTGTACACAGGTCCCCGCTTTGTGATCGACGCCATCGCCGCGGGCCATGAAGCGGCGGAAAGCCTCCACCGTTATGTGCGCCCCAAGGCATCCATGACCATCGGCCGTGACCGCCGGCAGTATGTGCCCCTCAATAAGGATGACCTGACCTATCCCGATTACGACCATGCGGGCAGGCAGGAGGCCGCCATGAATACCGCCATCGACAGGAAGTCCTTCCGGGACGCCTATGGCACCCTGACCGAGGAACAGATCAAGACGGAAACCGCCAGGTGCCTGTCCTGCGGAGCCTCTTATGTGGATCCCAATAAGTGCATCGGCTGCGGCATCTGCACCACCCGCTGCAAGTTCGATGCCATTCATCTGGTGCGGGATCACCCGGAATGCACCGATATGCGCCGGGGTGAGGATAAGATCCCCGGTATGCTGGGCTATGCCGCCAAACGCGCCGTGAAGATCGTTCTGAATTCCGGTTCTCCTGAGGCCAAAGCCATGGCGGAAAAGCGCAAGGCCTTCAAGAAGGCCAAAAAGGTCCAGAGCAAGTGAGGAAGAAAACATGCACGAGCTTGGGATCGTAATGAATGTGATAAAGCAGGTGGAGCAGGTCGCCGAAGAAAACGGCGTAGAGCGGGTGCTTAAGCTGAATATGGAGGTGGGGGAAGTATCCTCCGTGGTCCCGGAGCTTTTTACAGACTGCTTCGAATGGGCCAAGAAAAAGACAAAATACCTCCGGGAAGCGGAGCTTGAGCTGATCATCCTGGAAGGGATCTCTTACTGCCGGGACTGCAAAAGCACCTATTCCACCACTGCTTATGCCAGGCAATGCCCTCGCTGCGGCAGCGGCAACACCTATCTGGTGACCGGAAACGAGATCAACATCAAAGACATCCAGGTGGTGTGACCTCTGGGTACAAAAGCACGGTTATTGAGTGACTGTGCTTTTGTTTAGTTTCAGGTTTTTCGAAAGCAGGCGAAAATCCATGATGCGCGCCTTTTTACCGCTTTCTTGATTCTTAGACGAAGAACTCTGTTATCATTAAGCAGTGCCGGCAGTGTTGTAGCAGACTTCGGCAGGATGATGAAGTAACGCTCTGCCGGACGGCAGAGCGTTTTCATATATTGCAGGCAGAAAATAACCCGGAAGGGAAGGAAAACGTATGCTTCATCGCCTATATCCGCAGTTGGCTGCAAAAACCGATCCGCAGAACGCAAGCTCTTGGCTTCCTTTGTGGATGCACAGCCGCGACACGGCGGAGATCATGCGCCGACTGGCAATGAGCCGGCTTTCCAATGCAGCCAGGGAAGCTTTAGGATTAGAGGAAGCCACCCTTTCCAAAACCGCATATTTTCTGGGCGCTGTCCATGATATCGGCAAAGCGACGGTTCTCTTTCAAAGTGTGATTACTCAGCGCTTGCCTGAGGCGCGGGAGCGTTTGGCACAGCAATGCAGCATTCCCGACCCCGATAATTTTGCCTACCCAAGAGCCACGCCTCATGCCAGAGCCGGTGAAGCTGTTTTGCTGAGCCTGGGTTGTCCTGCGGGTCTCTCTTCGATAGTCGGCGCACATCACGGGAAGCCTCAGGAAAATAAAAACGGCGAATTCATCTGCGATGATATTGAGATCTACAAAAACAACTACTACGCAAAGGGTGAAAAGGACCTCTGGTTTTCTCTATGGCAGGAGATGCTGGACCGGTGTTTGGAAGCTGCGGGATTCATTTCAATGGAGGAACTGCCGATCCTTACCATCTCCCAGGAGCTTTTGCTTACCGGAATGCTCATCATGGCAGATTGGATCGCATCCAACACGCACTTTTTCCCGCTGATTTCTGTAGAAGACCTGGGCAGTGAAGCCCTTTATCCCAGACGGGTGGAGAGGGCTTGGAAGAACGTCAGGCTGCCCGCCCCTTGGACATCACCCTTTTATGGTCCGATGGATGAGAGCTCTTTCTTTGATCGGTTTGGCTTTTCTCCCAACAAAGTACAGCAGGATGTACTGGACGTGGCTGCTTCCATGGATACTCCCGGCATGTTGATCATTGAGGCGCAGATGGGGGTAGGAAAAACGGAAGCTGCCCTGGCTGCCGCGGAGACCTTTGCAAGAAAATGGGGGACTGGAGGGCTCTTTTTCGGATTGCCCACTCAGGCTACCGCCAACGGTATCTTTGGGCGGCTGACCGCATGGGCGAAGGACCAGTCTGAAGAAACAGCCCATGCCATTCGGCTGGCTCACGGTATGGCAGAGCTTAACGAGGAGTATCGTGAGCTTATTCCCGGCCGGGCCTTTACGGAAGAAGATGCGCCGGAAGAGGGCGTTTATGTACATCCCTGGTTCCAGGGAAACAAGCAGGCTTTGCTTGCCGATTTTGTCATTGGCACCGTGGATCAACTGTTGATGGCTGCTCTGAAGCAGAAACACCTGATGCTGCGCCATCTGGGGCTGGCCGGTAAGGTGGTAGTGATCGATGAAGTCCACGCTTACGATGCGTATATGAATACATACCTGGATCAGGCGCTGTCTTGGCTTGGCTGCTACCGGGTTCCGGTGATCCTGCTTTCCGCCACGCTGCCCGCCCGGCGCCGCGGAGAACTTGTGGCAGCTTATCTGGGCGTTAAAACCGTAGATCAAGCGCTTCTCTCCAATCGGGGTTATCCTTTGCTTACATGGACTGCGGGGAGCGCAGTCCAACAGCGTGCGGTAGCATTACCGGCTGAACAGCGCCGGGTCACCTTTCAAACAGCTTCTGAAGACGCGCTGCCCGGTCTGTTGAGAGAAGCCTTGGCAGAAGGCGGCTGTGCGGGG
>CAZNZS010000141.1:0-3508 GCA_964577585.1 uncultured Acutalibacter sp. | reverse complement strand
GGCCTTTGACATACGAAATATCTTCTCGCCGATCTGGTCTGTTTGATTTAATCAGAGCTTCCTTAGAAAGAAGGTGGGCATATTGTTTGCAAGGGTCCACAGTATGGGCATATTTGGAATGGAAGCTTTTCCCGTTGAGGCGGAGTCTGACATTACTTCTGGCCTTCCTGCTTTTGAGCTGGTAGGCCTTCCCGATACGGCGGTAAAGGAATCCAAGGACAGAGTCCGCTCCGCCATGAAAAACTGTGGTTTTCAGTTCCCGCTGGGCCGGATCACCATGAATCTGGCGCCTGCGGACCGCAAAAAGGCCGGTCCGCTCTATGACCTTCCTCTGCTGATCTCCTTGCTGACAGCCAGCGGACAGATCTCCTGCAATACGGATGACGCCGTGTTTTTGGGCGAGCTTTCCCTGTCCGGCGAGGTGCGTCCTATCCGCGGCGCTCTGGTAATGGCCAGTGCCGCCAGGGAAGCCGGATTTTCCAGGATCTTCCTGCCTGCGGGCTGCAGTGCGGAAGCCTCCGTGGTGGAGGGGCTCAAGGTGTACCCGGTGCGGGATGTGCTCCAGCTTCTGGCCCATCTTCGCGGAGAAGAGGAGATCCTCCCGGCCGTACCGGCGGAATCGAGGGTCGATCTCGGCCCCGAGCTGGATTTTTCTGATGTGAACGGGCAGCCTGAGGTAAAACGCGCTATGGAGATCGCCGCAACGGGCGGCCACAATATTTTGCTGCTGGGCCCTCCCGGCTCAGGTAAAAGCATGCTGGCAAAGCGGCTTCCCACGATCCTGCCGCCCATGAGCTTTGAGGAATCCCTTGAGACCACGAAGATCTATTCCATTGCCGGCGCGCTGCCGGAAGGGGTATCCCTCTTGCGCCGGAGGCCCTTCCGGTCGCCTCACCATACCACTTCTACCACAGGCCTTACAGGCGGCGGTGCGGTGCCGAGGCCCGGGGAGATCTCTCTTGCTCATAACGGCGTTCTTTTCCTTGACGAGCTTCCCGAGTTTTCTCACGCCACCCTGGAAGCGCTGCGTCAGCCTCTGGAAAACGGGGTGGTGGAGGTCGTGCGTACAGTGGGCTCCGCCACTTTCCCCAGCCGCTTTATGCTGGTGGCGGCCATGAATCCCTGCCCCTGCGGCTATTTCGGCCATCCGACCCGTCCCTGCACTTGTCCGCCTCATGCGGTAGACAGATATCTTGACAGGATTTCCGGCCCGATGCTTGACAGAATGGATCTTCATATCGAGGTGCCGCCTGTGGAATTCGAGCAGCTTTCCCAGAGGGGTGACGGCGAAAGCTCCGCCGTGATCCGCAAACGGGTGGAGGCGGTCCGTGCTTTACAGGAGCAGCGGTACGCGGGGTTGGGTTTTTCCTGCAACGCTCACATTCCGGATCATCTGTTCCAGGAATATTGTCAGACGACCGAAGACGCCAACAGGCTCTTGAAGCGCACCTTTGAAAGGTTCGGCCTTTCGGGCCGTGCCTACCGCCGCGTGCTCAAGGTGGCAAGGACCATTGCCGATATGGAAGGCAGCGAAAAGATAGCCGCCTCCCATGTGGGGGAGGCCGTGCAGTATCGCACGCTGGACAGGAAGTATTGGCAGCGGGGAATATGATCAAGTGAAGAAGCTTTCCAAATGAGAAAGCTTACAATAAATTTTTCAGATCCAGAAAGGAAAGCGGTTATGGGAATGAAATTGATCCCCAGGGCGGAATATCCACGCCCGCAATTGTTTCGTGAAAGCTGGATGAATCTCAACGGTCAATGGGAGTTCGAGATCGACCATGGCGTTACCGGCAGAGAAAGAAAGCTTTATGAGGCGGAGCATTTGAGCGGGCAGATCACTGTGCCGTTCTGCCCGGAAAGCAAGCTGTCCGGTATAGGCTATACAGATTTTATGGCGGCGGTGTGGTATCGGAAGGAAATAGAGCTTCCCGAAGATTTTTCCGGGAAGCGGGTGCTTCTGCATATCGGCGCCTGTGATTACGAGACCGAGGTCTTTGTAAACGGCAAAACAGCCGATACCCATATTGGGGGCTATATTTCCTTCAGCTTTGATATCACCGCGCTTTTGCGGCCCCACAAAAATGTGATCACGGTCTTTGCCAAGGACCGCACCCGCAGCGGGGAACAGCCCCTTGGAAAACAGAGCACCGAATTTTACTCCGCCGGCTGCTTTTATACCAGGACTACCGGCATCTGGCAGACTGTGTGGCTTGAGGCCGTGCCGGAAACCTATTTTGCCGGCGCGAAGTACCGCACGTTTACAGACGGTACGGTAGAGCTGGAGCTTAAGGTGAAAAACGGTGCCGGAAAAGAGGTCTTTGCCGAAGCGTCCTGGCAGGGCAGCCCGGCGGCTTCCGGAAAAGCTGTTGTTCACGGGGAATACGCCCGTATCACCCTGCATATTGAAAACCCTGTTTTGTGGGAGGTAGGAAAGGGGAATCTTTACGACCTTTCCCTGACGGTAGGTGAAGACAGGGTAAAGAGCTATTTCGGGATCCGGGAAGTGGTTTATGAGGACCATAAGATCAAGCTGAACGGAAAGCCTGTGTTCCAGCGCCTTGTGCTGGATCAGGGCTTCTATCCCGACGGCATCTATACCGCCCCTTCCGACAAGGAGCTTCAGGCCGATATCCGCCGCAGCCTGGATTACGGCTTTAACGGTGCCAGGCTTCATGAGAAGATCTTCGAGCCGCGTTTCCTTTATCACTGCGACGTAATGGGCTACCTTGTATGGGGAGAATTCCCCAACTGGGGCCTCGATATTTCCCGCCCCGCCGCCTGGAAGGCCTTTATCACCGAATGGCAGGCGGAGCTGGAGCGCGACAGGAACCACCCGGCCATTGTTGGCTGGTGCCCCTTTAACGAGACCCAGAAGGATCAGGATTCCGCTTTGATCCGTGCCGTGTGCGACCTGACCCGCCTTGCGGATACCACCAGGCCTATCATCGACTGCAGCGGCTGGGAGCATGTCCCCGGCGCGTACGATATCTGCGATTGCCACGATTACGAACAGGACCCCGCCGCCTTCCGGGAAAGCATCCAAAAGCGGCAGCAGGAAGACCCCGAAATGACCTTCGTAAGCGAATACGGCGGTATCTGGTGGTGTACGGAGCAGAAGGAGGGCTGGGGCTACGGTCAGCGCGTCAGCACAGAGGAAGAATTCATTTCCCGATACGCCGGCCTTACAACGTCTTTGCTGGAAAATCCCAATATGTGCGCCTTTTGCTATACGCAGCTCACCGATGTGGAATTTGAGCTCAACGGTATGTATACCTATGACCGCCGCCCTAAATTCCCCTTTGAGGTCATTGCTGAAATAAACCGGCAGAAAGCGGCCATTGAGGAATAGAGCCGGTAGATGCTGGATTCTAGATTCTAGATGCTAGATGAAGGGCAAGGGCAATGTAGAATGTACAATGTAGAGATAAGAGAAAGAGCATTGATAAATTATAGTTTAGTGAGCTAGTTGTTAGCCGTGAGTTGTTAGTTGTTAGAAAGGCCTTGA
>CAZNZS010000140.1:0-3531 GCA_964577585.1 uncultured Acutalibacter sp. | reverse complement strand
TAGGTGTTGGGCGTGCACATTTCCACGGTGTTGGGAAGGTTGATGATGACCTTGTTTTCCGGGGTAGCTCCCAACTCCTCCAAAACTCTGTCGCAGATGAGCACGGCGTTTTCCATTTCTGTACCGGAAAAGCTTTCCGGGGAATATTCATACCGGATGTTGATGTCGCTTTTTGCGGTGATCTCCTCAGTGAGCTGTCGAATGAGCTTCGCGCCCTCCACGGCAATGTCGATGACGCCGTTCATATCGGTGTTGAACACCACCTTGCGCTGCAGGGTGGAGGTGGAATTGTAGAAGTGGACGATAACGTTTTTCGCGCCGTCGATGGCCTCAAAGGTCCTGCGGATCAGATGTTCTCTGGCCTGTACCAGGACCTGCACCGTCACGTCATCGGGAATAAGGTCCTGCTCGATAAGCGCGCGAAGGATTTCATATTCTGTTTCGGAAGCGGAGGGGAAGCCCACCTCGATCTCCTTGAAGCCGATGTCACAGAGGAGTTGGAAAAATTCCAGCTTCTGTTCCAGATTCATGGGGTTGACCAGCGCCTGGTTGCCGTCGCGCAGATCCACACTGCACCAGACGGGGGGCGCTGTGATGGTTTTATCCGGCCAGGTGCGGTCCGGAAGGGATACGGGCTGGAAGGGCCTGTACTTTTTGTAGCCTTGGTTCATGGAAGTTCCATCCTTTCAATATGTTTTGAGCGTAAACAGGCGGAAAGCAAAAGCCCCGGGCACAGATCACTCTGCACCCGGGGCGAAAATCCAAAAAGATCAACGCGGTACCACCCGAATTCCGCGCCGGCTTACACCGGCGAGCTCAACGCCTCTGACAAGGCCGGGCGAATAACGCCGCCACACGTCCCAGGCCTACTGAGCGGAAGCTCCGCCTTTGAGCAGGGAGACTCGGGGATCAGTATCCGCAGCCAGACGCCCGCCTGCTTGCACCGACCGCAGGCTCTCTGAGGGGTTTGCTGTGCTGCCTTCTTCCCGTCACAGTCTTTCTAGGTATAAAAGGGATTATAAACGGAAAGGAGAGGTTTGTCAAGCAGTTTTTTCTTCCGAAGTCGCTTCGGAAGAAGAGCCTTGCCTCTCTACTCTTCCTGCTGTTCCGGCTCGAAAGGGACGGGCTCTACGACCTCCATGACAGGAGAACGCATCCAGAGACCGGGGGTGATCCGCACCGCGTAGCCGCGGCCGGGAGGACACATCCATTCCAGGGGCTTTGCCTGGGGCAGGCCATAGGCCGAAAGCAGGGTGGTGAGAATGCCGGCATGGGTCACCAGCACAGCGGAGGTGGTGCCCTGAAAGATGAGGTTCTGCACCAGCATTTCAAAGCCCGCGCATACCCTCTGCACAAACACAGCGCTGCTTTCTCCGCCCGGCGGGGCGGTCTGTCCGCCGTTTGCAAGCCATTCCGAAAAGCCCGGTTCCTTTTGAAGCTCTTCGGCGGTCTTGTTTTCCCAGTCGCCGAAATCGCATTCGGCCAGCTGCAGAATGACCTCCGGGTCCGCGGCGGGGTACAAAAGCTTCAGGGTGTCCACGCAGCGGATAGAGGGGCTTGCGTAAAAGGCCTCTGCCTTGGGATAGGAAAGAGAACGCTTGAGCTTCAAAAGCTCCTTTATCGAGCTTTCGGCAAGGGGCGATTCCGTGCGGCCGATATAGCGCCCTTCCAGGTTCCCTTCACAGGGCATGTTTCGCAAAAGATAGATAAGATAAGACTTCACGGCAAAAAATCCTTTCGGAAAAATAATATGGAAACTGGGAAAAAATGGGGGAAATGGAATAAAACTCTTGATTTTCTTTCAACTTTATGTATAATTAAAGGCAATATTAGATTTCGATGCCGGTCTCTATAGGGCCGATAGAGAGGAAGAAGCCAGATGGCAGAAGCAGGAAAGAAAAAAGGAAAGACTTCATCCAACATAAATACGGATTTTCCGCGGATCCTTACCTTGCTGCGCAAGGAAAGGGGCTACAGCCAGAAAAAGGTGGCGGAGGATCTGAATATTTCCCAGGCCCTTTTGTCCCACTATGAGAAGGGGATCCGGGAATGCGGGCTGCAGTTTGTGCTGCGCGCGGCCGATTATTACGGCGTTTCCTGTGACTATCTGCTGGGGAAGACCTCCCAGCGGACCGGAGCGGTGCTGTCCCTTCCGAATACGGACGGAAATCAGGAAAGTGAAGAGTTCAGTCCCTGGGAATATGACCGGCGCATTTTGGAAAATACTATTCATATTGTATTCAGCCTTTTGGAAAAAATCAATAGCGAAAGTCTGGAAGCCGAAATGTCCACCTATCTTTTTTCCGGAGTGTATAAGAGCTTCCGGCTTTTGTATTCCTCCAACCCCCAGAATCCGAAGGGAATGTTTTCTTTGAATCCGCGGCTTTTCGGCGCATCCATGGAATCCACCATGGCCATGGCCGAGGCGAAAAGCCGTTATGTGCTGAGCGGTGAAAGCATCGGGTCGAGAAAAGGGGTGGAGAAAGACGCCATTCCCGCACTCACGCCTGAAACGCTGCTGCGGGATTATCCCGATCTCGCGCCGTCTCTTTTTGATCTGATCAAGCGTACAGAGAAAGCCGTGAAGGCCAGCACCTGAACGCAGGCGCCGGAGATGGGGCGGGGATGTCGTCAAAAGGGTTGGAAAACACGGATTTGCGCAGGCCTTCTGCCGGTTCGGCAGGGGCTTGCTTCATGTAAAGGAGATTCTTATGTGTGGCTTTGTAGGATTTATCGGCAGCAGGGGTGAGGTAATGCAGGACGAAAACGTGCTGCACTCCATGACAGACGCCATTCGTCACCGGGGGCCGGACGACGCTGACTACTATATGGACGGCGAAATATCTCTGGGCTTCAGAAGGCTTTCCATCATTGACTTGGAGGGCGGCAGGCAGCCCATTCTCAATGAAGACGGCACAAAGGTGCTGCTGTTTAACGGTGAAATCTACAACTACAAGGAGATCAAGGCGGAGCTTCTCGCTGCTGGCCATGTATTCAAGACAGCCGCGGATTCGGAAGTGCTGCTTCACGGCTATGAAGAATACGGCACGAAGCTCTTTGACAGGCTGCGGGGCATGTTTGCCTTTGTGATCTGGGACAGGGAAAAGAAAGAGCTGTTCGGGGCCAGAGATTTCTTTGGCATCAAGCCTCTTTACTATGCCCAAATGGGAGACACCCTGATGTTCGGCTCTGAGATCAAGAGCTTCCTGTTCCATCCTGATTTTGAAAAAGAGCTGAATCCCAGGGCGCTGGAGAATTACCTTTCCTTCCAGTATTCCCCCGGCCCTGAGACCTTCTTCAAAAACGTATACAAAATGCCTCCGGCTCACTATTTCAAATACGCTGGCGGAAAAATGGAATTTACCCGTTACTGGATCCCGGAATTCAATGCCGAGGAAGACAAGCCCCTCGATTACTGGATTGACGAGATCGAAAAGACCTTTGACGATTCCATTGAAGCGCACAAGGTGAGCGATGTGGAGGTGGGCTCCTTCCTTTCCTCCGGGGTGGATTCCAGCTATGTGGCCTGCT
>CAZNZS010000139.1:2323-3635 GCA_964577585.1 uncultured Acutalibacter sp. | reverse complement strand
GTAATGGCGTATTCCATGGAGGGCGTCACCTCGTCGGCGTACATGATGACCTGGCCCTCCGCGTTTCTGGCGGCTCGGCCGATGGTCTGAATCAGACTGCGGCCGCTGCGGAGAAAGCCCTCCTTGTCCGCGTCCAGAATGGCCACCAGGGATACCTCCGGCAGATCCAGGCCCTCTCTCAAAAGGTTGATGCCCACCAGCACGTCAAATTCGCCCAGGCGCAGGTCCCGGATGATCTCCATGCGCTCCACCGTGTCGATATCGTGGTGCATATACCGCACCTTAATGCCGTACCCCTCCAGATAGGCGGTGAGGTCCTCCGCCATTTTTTTCGTCAGGGTGGTAACCAGCACCCGTTCCTTCTTTTCCACCCGCAGATTGATTTCAGAGATCAGGTCGTCGATCTGTCCGTCGGTGGGCTTCACCGTGATTCTGGGATCTAAAAGCCCGGTGGGGCGGATGACCTGTTCCACCACCTGGGCGGACTTTTCCAGTTCCAGATCTCCGGGAGTGGCACTGACAAAGATGGCCTGGTTCACATGCCCGTAAAACTCGTCAAAGTTCAGGGGGCGGTTGTCATAGGCGGAGGGCAGCCGAAAGCCGTAATCCACCAGCATTTCCTTTCTGGCATGATCTCCCGCGAACATGCCCCGCACCTGAGGCAGCGTCACGTGGGATTCGTCCACGAACAGCAGGAAATCCTCCGGAAAGTAATCCAGCAGGGTAAAGGGAGCGCTGCCCGGCTCCCGGCCGGAAAGCACCCGGGAATAGTTTTCAATGCCCTTGCAGAAGCCGATCTCCGAAAGCATTTCCATGTCGTACCTGGTGCGCTGTTCAATGCGCTGGGCTTCTATCAGCTTGCCCTGCTCCTTGAAAAACTCCACCCGATGAAGCATTTCATCGTTGATATCGGCAATGGCCTTTTCCATCTTGTCCCGGGGCACGATGTAGTGGGAAGCCGGGTAAATGGCAATGTGCTTTAATTCCGCCGTCACGTCTCCTGTGAGGGGGTTAAATTCCCGAAGCCGGTCGATCTCGTCTCCGAAAAACTCCACCCGCACCGCCCTGTCGCTGGACTCTGCGGGAAAGATCTCCACCACGTCTCCCCGTACCCGAAATTTATTGCGGGTAAAATTCACGTCGTTTCTCTCGTATTGCAGCTCCACCAGCTTGCAGAGCAGCTCGTCCCGGCTTTTTTCCATGCCCGGGCGCAGGGAGATCACCATGGTGCGGTAATCAATGGGGTCACCCAAGGAATAGATGCAGGAAACCGACGCCACGATAATCACATCCCGACGCTCGGAAAGGGCAC
>CAZNZS010000139.1:0-2313 GCA_964577585.1 uncultured Acutalibacter sp. | reverse complement strand
ATAATCGTAATAGGAGACAAAATACTCCACCGCGTTTTCCGGAAAAAACTCCCGGAACTCAGAGCAGAGCTGGGCGGCCAGCGTTTTGTTGTGGGCCAGCACCAGGGTGGGGCGGTTTGTTTGAGCGATCACGTTCGCCATGGTAAAGGTCTTGCCGGAGCCGGTAACGCCCAGAAGCGTCTGCTCCTTCAGGCCGCTGTTTACACCCTTTACCAGCTGTGTGACAGCCTCCGGCTGGTCGCCGGTGGGCTGGAATTTGGAAACAAGTTTGAAATCCACCGCCGTTCCTCCTTTGCTTTTTTCGAGATAAGGACGCTATTCCGGCTGTCCCCTGAGCCGTGCTTCCAGCTTTCTCACGCTTTCGGTCTCCTCGTACTGAGCCTGACGCATGATACCCTCCTGCCGGGTGAGGATCCCGCTCCCCGAAAAGGAATAGTAGCTCTCATCCGCAAAGATAATGTGGTCGCAAAGGCTCACATTGATGCTGTTCAAGGCAACCAAAAGCCTGTCTGTGACCAGCAGGTCATTCTGAGAGGGGAAAGCCACGCCGCTTGGATGGTTGTGGGCCAGGAACACTTCCTCTACCCTGTATTCCATGCAGAGCTGCAGCACCTGGCGCAGATAAAGAGGCACCTCGCTGATGGAACCCTCGCAGATAATATCATTGTAGACCATCCTGCCCCTGCCGTCTAACAGCATAAGGCAGACGACCTCTGTTTTTCTCCCCAGAAACTTCGGCCGGAACATTTCCACCGCGGAAGGCGTGTCATAGATCCGCTGCAGCACCCAGGAGCGCTCCTCCAGGTAAGCTTTGGAAAGGCTGACGATCAGCCGGATGAATTTAGCCGTCTCCGGCCCGATCTCGGGGATCTCCCGCAGCACCTCCTCCGGTGCGCAGAAGATGCCGTCAAAGCTGCCGAAGGCGTCCAGCAATTTCACACAGGCAAGCTCCGCTTCTTCCTCGGGCAGCACATAGGAAAGGGCCTCCCGCAGGATCCGGCGGCGCTGCTCCTCTTCCGCGGGAAGGGCCTGTTCCCTCTTCTTTTTCGCTTTCATCGCCGGGCCTCCTTCACGCTGAAAAACAGCCGTTTCCCTCTTAAAGCTTTCGCTCCCTATCATAGCAAACATTTGTTCATGTGTCAAGGCGGAATTTGTACTTACAGCCCTGAAAATGGTGAACTTCCAGAATCCGGGAAAACGGCCTGAACGTCCCCTTTCGGAGCCTTTCAGGCCACTGTGTGTTCCCGAGCTTTCGGGCAAAGAAGCACCGCCTGTTTCTCCTGTTTGAGAAAGCTAAAATTCATTTTTAAGGCTTCTGGAAAACAAGGCATCCAGCGTCTTCCGCGGGTCCGCGCTTTGATAGATCACATCATAGACCGCCCGGCAGATGGGCAGGGAAACACCCGTATCTTCCCCCAGCTTTAACAGGGCCTTCACCGTATAGCAGCCCTCCGCCAGCTCTTCGTAAGGCTTGCCGAGGATCAGGGCCTCCCCGTACTGCCTGTTGTGGCTGTACTTGGAAAAAACGGTGGCCTCATAATCGCCCAGGTGACAAAGGCCATAGGCGGAAAGCTCACTGCCGCCAAGAGCGGAAATAAGCCTTGCGATCTCTCTGGTACCCCGGCTCATCAGCGCCCCCTTCAGGGAGGAAAGCTGTAAGCCATCCAGCATGCCCGCGGCGATCCCCACCACATTTTTGGCGGCGGCCCCCACCTCGCTGCCGATCAGGTCGCGCCCGTAATAAAAGCGGATCAGATCGCCTGATAGCTCCGCCACCAGCTTTCTTTTCAACTTCTCGTCCCCGCTGTCGATCACCATGCAGTTGGGGATCCCCGCGGTGAATTCCTGCACATGGCCGGGCCCCAGCCACACGGCCACATGAACGCCCGCGCCGGCCTCCTCCTTCACAATGACGGAAAGCCGTTTTCCGGTACCGATTTCAAGGCCTTTCATGCAAAGAATATAGGTTTTTCGCTCCGAAGGGCACAGGGCCGCGATCTCCCGCATGAGCCCCCGCAGGCTTTGGGAACCGACAGAAATGACAATGACCTCATTTTCCAGGGCCTCCGCAAGGCTGGTGGTCAAACAGATCTTAGGGCCGAGAGTAGTGACTCCGTTTGTCCTCGTCTTTTGAAGGGCCTCCATGTGCCGGGAGCCTTCCCTGCCGTACAGAGTCGTTTCATGGCCGATCCTGTCAAGGTACCAGCTGAGAAATGTCCCCCACCGGCCGCAGCCGATAACCGTGATTTTCATACGAAAATCCTTTCTTAAAATCCGGATTCAGGATTCTGGATGCTGGACGCGAGATGATGG
>CAZNZS010000138.1:0-3822 GCA_964577585.1 uncultured Acutalibacter sp. | reverse complement strand
ACCACCGTATCGATCTGCATGGTCACGTTATCCTTGGTGATAACAGGCTGAGGCGGGAAATCGATCACCTGTTCCTTTAAGCTCACCTTTTTGGCGATTCGGTCAATGAAGGGGATCTTCACATGCAGGCCCGTTCCCCACGAGGCGTGAAACGCGCCCAGGCGCTCCACAACGAAGGCGTGGGCTTGAGGAACGATCTTGATGTTGGCGATGATGACCGCAAGAACAAAAAGCACCAGAACGACTACTACGAAAACACCTACAAAAGCTACGGGATCAAACATAAAGCATTACTCTCCTCTCGTTTCTTCAGGGGCAAGGATCAGCTTGACCCCTTCTATCTTTTTTACACGGCAGCGGGCCCCTTTGGAGATCTTCCCTCCGGGTTCCTCTGCCCTTGCCGCCCAGCTGTTGCCAAGCACAGAAGCTCTTCCCACGCCAAGGATATTATCCACGTCTTCTGTCACTACGGCAATTTTACCCAAAACCATATCGGCATTGGTGCTGACCCGCTTTCCGTTCTGAAGCTTTCGTGCCAGAGGCCTTGTAAAGATCAGCGCCAACACAGAAACAGCGCAGAACAGCAAAAACTGCAGCCATACCGGACCTTTCAGGAGACTTGCGATCAAAGCGGCAAGCCCGCCCGGCACGAACCAGATGGACACGAGCGCCGGTACCGCGGCTTCGATCACAGCAGCCAGTATCGTGACGCCCAGCCAGACAAATACCATGATATCCATACCTACTCCCCTTTCCGCATTGCAGGAAATTTCTTATTGCGGCTGCTTCCACAGGAGACGGGAAGCTTCCTCCGCGCTTCCGAAGGGGCCGGGAAGGATCTTCTCTCCGCGGCGCTCGCCGAAATAATCGCAGTCAAATGTAATGGCGGAGCCGTCGGGGCTTTCAAACCTCTGCTCCGGCTCAAAAGCCATACCCAGCATATCTGTGGTGATCAGCTCACAGGCCATTTCCGGCAGATGCTCATACAAATCGGTGAAAAGACTGGGCTCGCCGGCTCCTTCGTCTACGGAAACAGAAACGCTGCGGCTTACCACCGCGTAACCCGTTTCGGTATCGCAGGGCCTGGCGCCGTTATAGAAGACATTGCCGCCGGTCCAGACAGGAAGGTGCATGTAGTAGCGGTCGCTGGGCTCTGAACCCATTCCGCAATAGTCGCTGAATTCCCGGTCCCACTGCTCAAAGGTGGGATAGCCGTCATAGGGGAAGGTGCCTGCGCGGACATTCCCGTCATCCCACATATTCTTGCCCATATGGTTCTGCATTGCCTGCAACGCGACAGGCACCTGCTGCTGAACAAAGATGTTATTGTAAAACCTGACATCGCCGTGGAGGAAGGTCATAAAGCCCGCAATTTCTGTTCGGTGAGGCATATGGTAGGGCGTGTATCTGGGAGACGCCAGAGTCTTCGCGCCGTTATCGGTGCCAATGCCCACAGCGGCAATGCTGCCGGCAATCAGATTGTGTACCGCGGCCACACCCTGGCACGCAAGCTTCAATGACCGGTAGGACAAAAGCAGGTTGTTGTCGATGAGCGTGGGGCCGTGGGAAACCTCTACAAAAATGTCCTCACCTATACCCTGGAACGCGGCAGGATCTACGTTTGCTTCGTCCATTTTCAGGTTCGGGAGGGTGTTGTGATGGAACAGGTTCCCGGTGACTCTGGTGCCTTGGGCCTGCCAATCCAGCCACAGGCCTCTGGTGCAGTGATGAATATGGTTCCTGCGGAAGATCACGTCGATGGCTGCGTGCATCTTAATCCCGCCAATCTCCGCGCCGGAAAGATTCTGTTTATTGTTGATGTGGTGGATGTGGTTGTCTTCGATGATTGAAAACACCCCGCCTAAATGACCGACGATCCCGGTTTGACCGCAATCGTGGATATTGCAGCAGCGGATAATGTGAGAGCCGATATTCTCCTTCGACCACCCCTCCGCCTGTGCCCGGCAAATGCATTCCCGCTCAGTCTGGGTACCGTCCTTATACTTCCAGTGGAGCCATTTATTGTCGTTGCCCTCCTGGAGATATTTCCCGAGAGAAATGCCGGAGCATTTGGATTCGCAGATCTCGCAGTCTTCGATAATCCATCCTCTGGACCAGTGAGGGCCTACCATGCCCTCTTGATAGGCAGTGGGCGGCGCCCACTGGGTGGCGGCCTGACAGACCTTAAAGCCCGAAAGGGTAATATAGTTTCTGCCGGTTTCAGAGGGATAAAAGCAATTCTTCCGAACGGAGATCTCCACGTTTTCCTTGTTGGGATCCGCGCCGCGGAAATTGCAGTAGAACACGGTGTCTTCCCCATCCTGCCGGACAAACCAGCGATAAAGCGTAAACTCCGGGTCCCAGGAGGCCGGCAAGATCTCAGGGTGAAGCACATCATCGAGCTTTTCTGCCTCATACATGGATTTGCCGTTTAAGTAAACATCCCCCACATGGAAGGACTTTCCGGGAATGTACCAATCGCCCTCAATCAGCGTAGTGTAGGGATTAAACCCGCCAAACAGCCGGTTATTCACTCTGGCCGCCCACACGTCGCCTTCAAACCGCTCCCAGCCGGACAGGGGCTCGGCGCCGGTGATCACGGCCTTTCCAGGCTCCACAGACCGGTAAACGATCCGGCCATCTTCCCCCGTGCCGCCGTTTTTGGGATCTACCGATTCACGATATACGCCGGGCGCCACCAGGACCTGATCTCCCGGCCGGGCAATGGCGGCAGCCTGAGAAATCGTTTTAAAAGGCGCATTCTGGCTTCCGTCTCCCTGTTCAGAAGCGGCTGCAGATACATAAATATCCATGTTACTCCCCCTTTATCACTTGATCTTGGGCCTGTTCACAGGCCCTTGATTGTGTTATACTCAGTATATACCTTTTCACATTTTATAGCAAGATATATTTGGAGGAGCCCATGAAATACCAAAACGTCACAGCCGGCAAATTTATTTCCCGGCCGAACCGTTTTATCGCCCACGTGGAAATTGACGGAGAGGTCTGTGTCTGCCATGTAAAAAACACCGGCCGCTGCCAGGAGCTTCTCGTTCCCGGCGCGAAGGTCTATCTGGAGAAAAGCAAAAATCCCGCCCGAAAGACAAAGTGCGACCTGATCGCCGTGGAAAAGGGAAAGCTTCTCATCAACATGGACAGCCAAAGCCCCAACAAGGCGGCCGGGGAATTCTTGCCGAAACTGCTGCCGGGCCTTGCTGTTT
Source organism: uncultured Acutalibacter sp. (assembly GCA_964577585.1). GTDB lineage: Bacteria > Bacillota > Clostridia > Oscillospirales > Acutalibacteraceae > Acutalibacter. Next base: position 601 of record CAZNZS010000138.1, on the reverse strand, counting down.
TGCGTCCCGAGACGGTCCACGGCGATTCCCGTTTTGACTTTTATGCTGAAACAGAAGCGGGAGAAAAATGGTTTATCGAGGTAAAGGGCGTAACCCTGGAGGAAAACGACGTCGCCCGGTTCCCGGACGCACCCACCCAGCGCGGCGCAAAGCACCTCAGGGGTCTGTGCTGCTGTGTGGAGGAAGGCTATCGCGCCGCAGTGCTCTTTGTGATCCAGATGAAGGGCGTGACCGTTTTTGAGCCCAACGACAAGACAGATCCGGAATTCGGCAGGGAACTCCGCCGGGCGGCGGAACAGGGCGTAAGCCTTTTCGCCCATGACTGCCTTGTCACCCCGGATTCCATGACGATCGACCAGGCGGTGGAAATCAGACTTTAGCGGGGTGCCCCCGCGGACAAGTCGAGAAGGCAGCGAGTGCGTTTTTCCAGTGTGTCGCCCGACCAGAAGTTTTACAGATAAATGAGAGTTCATATGGCACTACGGAACCTCCCCTGCCAGAGGGGAAAAGTCTTCCTTCGGGAGCCTTAGGAACCATGCGATAGCATGGTGGAGGGGTTCTTGTCGCAAGCTTGAGTACTTTGAACCCCTCCGTCATGGCT
>CAZNZS010000137.1:0-3899 GCA_964577585.1 uncultured Acutalibacter sp. | reverse complement strand
TTTTGATCTTAAAGCACTTGATGTCCTGGCCGCCGATGTCGATGATAAAATCCACGTCCGGGTCAAATTTCTTGGCGGCTGTAAAATGGGCCACGGTCTCCACCACGCCCAGATCCATGCCGAAGGCGTTCTTCACGATCTCTTCCCCGTAGCCCGTGGAGGCGGAGGAACGGATCTTGATCTCCGGGAATTTCCGGTAAAGCTCCAGCAGGAAATCCCTTACCAGTGGTACCGGGTTGCCGGAGTTTGGCAGATATCTGGAAAAAATAATGCCGCCCTGCTCGTTTACCGCCACGGCCTTCACCGTGGTGGAGCCCGCGTCCACGCCTACATAGGCAATGTTTCCGGGCAGCAGCGGCGCGTCTGTGGGAATGCTTTCCTTTTCGTGGCGGCTGAGGAATTCTTCATATTCCTCTTTGCTTTGGAACAGCGCCTCGCCGCTTTGGTAGGTGTGGCTGGAGCTGTAATTGCAGATCCGCTCCGTCAGCTCTTTGATATCCAGCTCCTGTCCCCCGCCGGAAAGCGCCGCGCCCATGGCCACATAGTAAAGGGAATTTTCCGGGCACACGCCCTGAATGTTCAAAATGCGGTCAAAGGCAGCTCTGAGCTGGGGAAGGAAGGTCAAAGGCCCGCCCAGGTATACCACCTTGCCTTCGATCTCACGACCCTGGGCAAGTCCCGCGATGGTCTGGTTTACCACCGCGTCCAGAATGCTCCCGGCAATGTCGTTTTTCTGAGCGCCCTGGTTTAGCAGAGCCTGAATATCGGATTTCGCGAACACGCCGCAGCGGGAAGCAATGCTGTAGGTGCGCTCGCTGTTCCCGGCAATGTCGTTGAGCTCGTTGGGCGTGATGTTCAAAAGGGTGGCCATCTGGTCGATAAAGGCTCCTGTGCCTCCGGCGCAGGAACCGTTCATGCGTACCTCCATGGAACCGGCAAGGAACAGGATCTTTGCGTCCTCTCCCCCCAACTCAATCACCACGTCCGCATCGGGAATATATCGTTTCACGGCGGTGCGGGTGGCGTATACCTCCTGGGCAAAGGGAATGTCCAGATCCTCTGCCAGACCCATGCCGGCGGAGCCGGAAACGCATACGGAAGCTTTCTCTGACTGGGGAAGCCGTTCTGAAATGCGTTCCAGCATGGCCGAGGCCTTTTCCGCGATCTGGGAATAATGGCGCTCGTATTCCTGAAAAACAAGAGTGCCGTCGTCATCGAATACCACACATTTTAACGTGGTGGAGCCCACGTCCATACCAATTCTCATAATTTCACCGTTTCTTTACAGTACAGCCGCTGAAAGCGGACCGAATTTTCCGGAAGCCGGAAAAAGCTTTTTTAATGGATTTTGCTTTTCAGAATATAGTACCATTTTTCAGCATGAAAATCAATATTTCGCGGAAAAACAAAATATGACAATTGAACCGCTCTGTCTATGTCCCCAGGCTCTATTCCTATGCGGACGGCATCAAAAACTTGCCTTGCCGCCGCCGGGAAGGGGCTCTTGCTTTTCCGTTTTTCCCGTGATAAACTGGACAGAACAGGAACGGAAGGAAGGCTGAGCCATGAAAACAGTGGAGTATGAACGGCCGGTTTATTATTACGAAACAGATAGAATGGACTGCGTCCATCATTCCAATTATATCCGCTGGTTTGAGGAAGCCCGCATCCATTTTATGCGGGTAAATGAAATGCCCTTGGAAGGCTTGGAAGCGGCGGGGATCGTAAGCCCGGTGCTTTCCGTCCAGGCGGAGTATAAGTCCATGTCCCGCTTCGGGGAAACCGTGATCATAGAAGTCCGCGTGGAGAAATACACCGGCACAAGGATTGCCTTTTCCTATCAGGTGCGGGATAAGGAGACCGGGGCGCTGCGGTGCCGGGGAGAAACCTCCCACTGTTTTCTGAACGGGGCGGGACGCCCGGTGGTCCTGAAGAAGGAAAACCCGGAATATGACCTGGCGGTGCGCCGGGCCATGGAGCAGGACTGAGGGAGAGGGAAAAAGATGAGCGATCGGAAAAATATTGCAAGGTGCGAAAAGGTCTTCCCCATGGAGGAAGAAACGACGTACAAGTACGTGGTGATCTTTTCCCGCTATCAGGGAAAGCTCCTTTTGAGCCGCCATAAACAGCGGGAGACCTGGGAGACCCAGGGCGGGCATATCGAGCCGGGGGAAACCCCGGAGCAGGCCGCCCGAAGAGAACTGTGGGAGGAATCGGGAGCGGCGGGATTTACCCTGGAGCCTGTCTGCGGCTACTATGCGGGGGATGAAGCTTCCGGCGCGGCGGGCGCGGTGTTTTTCGCGGATATCTCGGAGCTTTCCGAGCTGCCGGAAAGCGAAATGCGGGAGGCAAAACGCTTCGATACCCTGCCGGAAAATCTGACCTATCCCGGCATCACCCCCGTTTTGTTCCAAAAGGTAAAGAAAAAATTTGAAAAGCAGTAAAAAAGGCGCGATGCAGTTTTCACTCTGCACCGCGCCTTTTTAGTTGTTAGTAGTTAGTATTTAGTCGTTAGATGAAAAGTTCCTTAGGCTCCCCTTACGAGTAAGGAAAGCTGTCGCCGCAGGCGACTGGGAGGGATCACCCTAACATCTAAATTCCAACATCCGGTACGTGGGGTTGTCCTTCATCATATATCCCTGCTCCCTCTGTCATCTGCTGAACAATAGCAATGTTGACATTGCTATCGTGAAGGATCTCGCCCTTATCCTTATGCCCTTAGATCCCTTTCTAACATCTAACATCTAATATCTAATATCCCACCGAGGTGTGAACAGGCTGAGTACCCAGAGGGTAAATTCCCATGTCCCTTGTGGGGCCGCCGGTCAAACCGTTCCTGACAGTTGGGAACGCGCCGACGCAAACGAAAAGATAGATCAGCGCAAGGTTCCCGTAAAAGCTCCCAGCCTCGATGGCTCCGGCTTCTATCAGAAGATCGATCCCTCTGAACGCGGTAAAAATGTCTGTCTCAAGGGCCCCGGCCACCGCAACGGCCCAATCAAAGCGGTTGCCTACATAAACCATAAGCAGCATGATCAAGATACAGATAATAACGCCCTTTTTGCTCAGCTTACCGCCCAGCTTTTCGTAGCCCTTGAGGGTGCATATTGCCATGATAAAGCCCGATATGGCAGCGATGTATCCAAGCTGGCCGATGAGGACGATGGAAAGCACGCCTATCAGGGAGCCGAGGATTGCGCCGACGATTCCCGCTGCGACATTCTCTTTCTTTAAAAGCTCTTCCTGATAGCTCTGCACAGCCTTGCCGCTTCTTGCGGCATAAGCTTCCGCGGAAAGCACGGCAGGCACGCCGCTGCACATATAAGTGCCGAGATTGTGGTAACTGCCCGTATCCGCACAGCAGCATACAGCGCCCAGCCGCTCAAGCGTATTGGCCGCGTCGACAAAGGCGCCGGGAATGCGGGAGAATGTCTTGTTCAGGCTGAAAGGCGCGCTTTTCACGGTAAATGTCAGCACAAAGCGGTTGACAAGCACCCCGGCAAGATTCGCGGATGCCTTGATAAAAGGCAGACAGGCCTTGCGGTCGATGAGCTGTCCCGATGCCGAGGCGGAGGTAACAATGGTAAACGCGCCTCTCTGCGCTCCCTGCGTCAGTACCATGTAAAATCCCCTGCAATTTCCGTAAATTGCCTGGCCGCGCTCATCGTAGCTTAGCCCCAGCTCCTGAGCAATCACCCTGAGGCGACCCTCGTCAGTTTTGTTCATAAAAACCCCTCCCGAAAACCGTAATATTGATACTGAATTGCCCCTCGCGATCATTTTAGCGCCGAAGGCGGCGTCAATTGAATTGAGATGACAAAGCCACTTTGTGGCTTTGTGCTTATTGCAAAGCAAAAGGGAACCGCTGTGCGGTTCAGGGAATCTCCTAATGATCGCTT
>CAZNZS010000136.1:0-3911 GCA_964577585.1 uncultured Acutalibacter sp. | reverse complement strand
TTTGGCGGTAGGCCTGCTGGCTAACCCGGACGCTCCCGCCGGCCTGCGCGGCCTGTTCTATACCGGCGATCCCGCTCAGCTTGGCCTTCAGGCGATCGGCTTCTTTACCGTGGCGCTGTATGCTGCCGTTACCATGATCATCACCTTCAAGCTCATTGAGAAGACCAACGGCCTGCGTGCCGGCGTGGAGGACGAACTCAAGGGCCTGGACATTTCAGAGCACGGTCTTCCCAGCGCCTATGCGGATTTTGCCCCTGCTGTGGAAAAGTACGCCGCCTTTGGACCCACGGAAGAAATACAGGTCGTTTCAGGTACCGTTCCCGCAGCGGAGGCCATCCCCGTCCGGCGGGAGCCCAGCTTTGAAGCCGGGGGTGCGAAGTTTACAAAGGTCGAGATCATTTTCCGGGAAGAAAGGCTGTATGCCTTGAAGGAGGCAATGAGTGCCCTGGGCATTACAGGCATGACGGTTTCCCATGTAATGGGCTGCGGCGTGCAGAAGGGCAAGCCGGAATATTACCGCGGCGTTGCCGTGGAAACCAACCTGCTTCCCAAGGTGCAGGTGGATATCGTGGTGAGCTCCGTGCCGGTGCGGGACGTGATAGAAACGGCGAAAAAGGTACTGTACACCGGCCATATCGGCGACGGCAAGATATTTGTTTACGATGTTGAGAACGTGGTAAAGGTCCGCACGGGAGAAGAGGGCTTTGATGCTCTCCAGGATGCGGAATCATGAGAAAACTAAACGAGGAATGCGGTGTGTTCGGGGCCTGCGCCCCGAATACCGCCGACTTGGGAGAACTGGTCTATTACGGCCTGATGGCGCTGCAGCACCGGGGCCAGGAAAGCGCCGGGATCGTGGTGAACGATCATGGGGTATTCAGCGCCTGCCGGGAGGCAGGCATGGTGGGCGATATTTTTACGCCCGAACACCTCCGGAACCTGGGAAAGGGGAATATCGCCGTTGGCCATGTGCGATATGCCACCACCGGCGCGGATCAAAAGCGCAATGTGCAGCCACTGCTCATCAACCATCACAAGGGAAGAATGGCGCTGTGCCACAACGGAAATCTTGTGAATGCCTATGAACTGCGAAAAGAGCTGGAGGAAATGGGCTCCATTTTTCACACCACTACGGATTCTGAGGTGATCGCCCATATCATAGTCCGTGAAAGGCTCCGCTGCGGCAGCATAGAAGAGGCTGTGAGCAGAACGATGGAGAAGATCGAAGGCGCCTATTCCCTGGTCATCTCCTCCTCCCGCAAGCTCATAGCCGCCCGGGATCCTCACGGCTTCCGCCCTCTGTGCATGGGAAAGCGGGAAGACGGAACGGTGATCTTCGCTTCCGAGACCTGCGCCCTGGATGCCGTCGGTGCCTCTTTTGTCCGGGACATTCTGCCGGGCGAGGTGGTGACGGTGAACGGCGGTGAAATAAACAGTGATAAGAGCCATTGCGGAAAAGCCCCCAAAACCCTCTGCGTCTTTGAATATATCTACTTTTCCCGCCCGGATTCAGTGCTGGACGGCGTCAGCGTGAGCCTGGCCCGTCAAAAGGCGGGAAGGCTGCTGGCAAAGGAGCACCCGGTGGAAGCCGACCTTGTGATCGGCGTTCCCGATTCAGGCCTTGACGGGGCGATAGGCTATGCCGCGGAAGCGGGGATCCCTTACGGCATCGGCTTTACAAAAAACAAATATATCGGGCGCACGTTTATCGCGCCTGACCAGGGAATGAGGGAATCGGGCGTTGAGCTCAAGCTCAATCCCATTCGTTCGGTGGTGGAGGGAAAGCGCGTGGTGCTGATCGATGACAGCATCGTGCGGGGCACCACCTGCCGCCGGATCATTTCACAGCTGAGGCGGGCGGGGGCAAAGGAGATCCATATGCGCGTAACTGCCCCGCCGTTTGTCGCCCCCTGCTGGTATGGCACCGATATCGACAGCCCCGAAAACCTGATCGCCAACCGGTATCCCCCTCAGGAGATCGCCGGGCGCATCGGCGCGGACAGCCTGGGGTATCTCAGCCCGGAGAGCACGGAAAAATTTTCTCCCTGCGGTCTGTGCCTTGCCTGCTTCGGCGGAGGGTACCCGACAGCGGTGCCGAGCCATGGGGAGAAGGCGAGATTTGAAGGAAAGATCCTGGAATGACCTTCATTTGGGAAAGGAGGAGCGCCCATGTGCTCCATTATCGGGCTGACGGACAGAAGCGTCAGCCGCTCGGAACTGACGCGATATTTTGAACGGACCCATTCCCGAGGCCCGGATATGGAACGGCTTCAGGAAGCGGGCGGGGGCTGGCTTGGATTTCAAAGGCTTTCCATCATGGGCCTGGATGAAAGTGGAATGCAGCCCTTCCGCCTTGGAAAAAACGCCGTGGTCTGCAACGGGGAGCTTTACGGGTTTCGGGAAATGCGGAAGGATCTGGAGAAAAAGGGATACCGCTTTCAAAGCGGCTCCGACTGTGAACTGCTGCTCCCCCTGTACCGGGAATACGGCGTGAAAATGTTTTCCAGGCTGGACGCGGAGTTTGCCCTGATCCTTTACGATGGGGAAGCGGATGAATTCCTTGCCGCCCGCGATCCCATCGGGATCCGCCCGCTGTATTACGGCAGGCTTTCCAGCGGCGGTCTGGCCTTTGCCAGTGAAGCCAAAAATCTTGTAGGGCTGACGGAAGAGATCCGCCCGTTCCCACCCGGCTGCTATTACGCCGGTGGTGAATTTGTGCGGTATGCTGATCCTGCCTCTGTTTCCGCCTATGTTTCCGGTCCCCTGGAGGAGATCTGCGGGGAGATCAGGAAAAAGCTGATCTCCGGGGTGGAAAAGCGGTTGGATGCCGACGCGCCGCTAGGCTTCCTCCTTTCCGGCGGGCTTGACAGCAGCCTGGTGTGCGGCATTGCCGCCAAAATTCTGAAAAGGCCCGTCAGGACCTTTGCCATCGGTATGGAAAAGGACGCTATTGATTTGAAATATGCCCGGCAGGCAGCAGATTTTATGGGGGCGGAGCACACGGAATTCTATATGACGAAGGAGCGGGTGATCTCCGCCCTTCGGGAGGTCATCGCCCTTCTCGGCACCTGGGACATCACCACCATACGCGCCAGCATGGGAATGTATCTCTGCTGTAAGGCAATCCACGAGACTACCGATGTTCGGGTGCTGCTGACAGGGGAGATCAGCGATGAGCTGTTCGGATATAAATATACCGATTTCGCGCCGTCCGCGGAGGAATTCCAGAAAGAGGCCCAAAAGCGCATCCGGGAGCTGCATCAATACGATGTTCTCCGGGCGGACCGGTGCATCTCCGTCAACTCTCTGGAAGCGCGGGTGCCTTTTGGAGATCTGGAATTCGTGCGCTACGTGATGAGCATAGATCCGGGCCTGAAGCTTAACAGCTATGGTATGGGGAAATACCTGCTTCGCAAAGCGTTTGAGGAGGACGCTATCCTGCCGGAGGAGATCCTGTGGCGCCAGAAGGCCGCCTTTTCCGACGCGGTAGGTCACAGCATGGTCGACGACTTAAAGGCGTATGCCGAAAGTCTGTATACCGATGAGGAATTTGAAACCAAACGGCAGAACTATGACCACGGCAGGCCCTTTACCAAGGAAAGCCTTTTGTACCGTGAGATCTTTGAAGAAGCCTATCCGAACCAGGGCAAAATGATCGACGATTTCTGGATGCCCAACCCAAATTGGGAAGGGTGCCGGGTAAACGATCCTTCCGCGAGGGTGCTTTCCAATTACGGCGCAAGCGGAGAATAAAGAAAACAGGCCCGCGGCAAAATGCCGCGGGCCTGCCCTTGACCTTAGCCTGCCCTTGCCCTTAGGCTCCCCTTGTTTTACAAGGGGAGCTGTCAGCGAAGCTGACTGAGGGGATAAGAAACCAGCGGTTCTATGCTACCTTCTACTATCGACAATCC
>CAZNZS010000135.1:0-4042 GCA_964577585.1 uncultured Acutalibacter sp. | reverse complement strand
GGGGAAAGCACCAGGTCGCCTGCCCTGCCCCGCACGCCGAAGGCCTGGGTCTGCAATGTCAAAAGCCACCAGCTTCCCGCCCCGGTAAGATAGGGGTACATGCCCCGCCCACGGTCGTCAAAGTATTCGGGAATTCCGGGCAGAATGCGGCTGGAAGAGAATTGCGCGCTTTGCCGGTACAGGCTTCTGAGAACCTTCCAGCCCTCTTTTGCAAAGCCACGGGAATACAAGGCATAAGCGTACATCACCGCCATATGGCAGAACACGGCCCCGTTTTCCTTGTGGCCATAGGCAAAGCCAAACATGCGGCCCATATCCAGCTTGACCTCTTCAAAATTCGTATTCAGGCAGTAGCCGCCCCGGCTCTCATCATAAAGATACCGGTCCGCAGACTTCACGATCTCCGCCGCCATAGAATCGTCCGCTGTTCCGGAAAGCAGGCAGAACACCTGGCCGGTGAGCATCATGCGCACCTTGCCGTTCCCCGCGCCTTCCACGGCCCTGCGGGAATCGTCATAATAGCTGTTGAACCAGTGACAGCCGTTTCCGTCGCCGGTCCACTCCGTTTCCCGGATGTGGGCCTTCAGAGAATGGCCCATCGCCCGGATCCGCTCCGCCAGGTGGGAAAGGGAAACTTCACATTTCTCCGTGCTGCTGTTGGCGTCATTGCAATACTCGTAAAGGGCCTGCTGCATTTCCTTCGGCGCGCCGGGCTCACGGTCCAGCAGAACCGTCAGGGGCTTCAGCAGGGAAACGGATCTTTGCCCCGACTGTTCCAAACGCTTCAGCAGGGCGGCAAGGGCGTCAAAGTTCCCGGCGTAGGCCGCCGTAAAGGCCACGCTTTCACCGTTAATGCGGGCCATGTCGAGGCCGTCGTTCCAATCCGCGCCCCGCAGCCTCATGTGGCCGTGGTCGCCCACGTCAAAGAAGGCGGTGGCGGCCTGGATCAGCAAATGCTCCAGCACCGTACCGGTATGGGCGGCCCCACTGTCGCTGCGCGGCGAGCCCTCCCCGCGGAAGGCGAGAGAATCGGAGAAATAGGGCTGCTGCTCCAACAGGAAGCTGTCGTCTCCCGTTTCGTCAAGATAGAGGTTTACCGTCAGCAGCGGCCAGAAGCCGTGGTCCATCCATACCCGGGGAATATTGTTCCGGTCCGCCTTGAACTCGCCGGGCCTTGTGCCGATGATGGTGGCATTGGTGCCGTCTGTGCGCACACCGGCAAAATAGCTGAGCAGGTCGCTCCGTGTCGCCGCCGGATCGGTAAGCAGCAAAGCAAGGCTGTCCTGCCACAGGTCCCGCCAGCCTCTGCCTCCCCGGCCGTAATCGTGATGCGGAAGGAAGCTGCATCCGCAGATCCGCCGGAGCAGGGGCTGGATCCCCACCCAGCGCATCCAGGCGTCAAAGTTCCTGTCGCCGGTGTAAAAATGCTGGGAAGCGGCCTTCCGCCACCAGGCCTTTGTGCTTTCCAGATGGGATCCCACCGAAAAAGCGGTCAGATAGGGCGAGGGGTCGTCATCAATTGCCAAAACGATCTGATAGTGCCGGGTCTCCCCCGGCTTCAGAGCGATCTCCGGGAAAAACAGCGCCGCCACCATTTCTCCCCCCTGGGCGGTATCGCCCTCGTGAAGTATGGAAGCGCTGCCGGGCTCAGTCAGAGCCTGGGGCCAGTCATAGCTTCCACAGCCCACAAAGTCCCGCACCATCGGCATAAAGCCCGCCGGAGCGGATCCGTTTTCCTCCGCTCCCCAGACCCGGTAGGTGATCTCTCCCTTTTGATGCCCGCGCTCATCAAAGGTCAGCGTGGGATACAGGTCTATGCCGTACTTTGTAAGCGTGACCCGGTGCAGCAGACTGGTGACATGCCGGTGATCCCGGATATTGTCCGCCGAACGTCCGTACAGAGGAATAGCGGCGACGGGCGTTACCTTCATCGTTTCTTCAGATGTATTGGAAAGAGAGACCTGCATGATCTCCACCCGGTCCCTGCCTGCCGGAACAAAGCTCAGGGTGTCCGCACGGATCCCATCGGCGCTTTCCCGGATCAGCTTCTGCCAGAGCAGCCCGCCGGTAAGGGTGGAGGTCTCCGCGGAATCCGCTCGCTGGGCAGCGCTTTTTCCCGTGACGGACCAAGGGGCCTTCCCTTCCCTGCAGACCCAGAAATTTCTGGTGGCGGTGCTTTCCTGAAGCGTTTCGGCGCTTGCCGGGGCCAGCAGAAATGAATTCTGATCGGTCTTGCAATCCCCCGCCAGCAGGGGTGTGACGCTGGACATCATGTTTCCCTCGTTGACCAGCGGGAAATATACCTCGGGGCATCTTTGCGCATCCGTCAGCAAAAAGTCTCCCTGACAGTTCAAAAACTTCAGGTTTTCCATAGGTATCGCGCCTTTCTGAATAAGTGGATTTTGAGCAGGTCTGTTAGCTATTTACTGATTATAACAAATTACAGAGCTGCTTTCAAATACTTTTTGTTGCTTTGCGCCTCTGGATTTTCGATTTCTCCGACAACCGCCCTTCCGGAAAAAAAGTCCCCTTCTCCTCTCCTTTACAATCCCTTTCAAAAAAGATACAATGAAGATATCTCACAACGGGCAGGTGACGGCATTTTGCGCGTGATAATTTCTCCCGCCAAAAAAATGAATACGGACACGGACAGCTTCGAGGTTCTTTCCCTGCCCGATTTTCTGCCGGAAACCGGAATTCTGCTCCGGGCTCTCCGGCTGATGTCAGAAAATGAGCTTCAGGCCCTTTGGAAATGCAATGATTCCATTGCCCGGATGAATACAGAACGGCTGCGGACCATGGAGCTTGATCGAAACCTTACTCCGGCGATCCTTTCATATGAAGGGATCCAGTATCAGTACATGGCGCCCGGGGTGATGTCGGAACGGGAGCTGGGCTATTTGCAGGAGCATCTGCGGATCCTGTCAGGCTTTTACGGGATGCTCCGCCCCTTTGACGGCGTGACCCCGTACCGCCTGGAGATGCAGGCAGCCCTGCGCGTGGGTGGTGCGAAGGACCTGTATGCTTTTTGGAGCAGACGGCTAGCGGACGCCCTAACTTCCGAAACGGATCTTGTGGTGGATCTGGCGTCAAAGGAATACAGCCGGGCCGTGCTGCCCTATCTGCCGGAGCGGATCAGAACGCTGACCTGCGTGTTCGGCCAACGGGAAAAAGGAAAACTGGTGGAAAAGGGCACTCTGTGTAAGATGGCAAGAGGGCAAATGGTACGCTGGATGGCGGAAAACAAAGTTGAAAAGCCGGAAGAGCTTCAAAGCTTTTCCGACCTTGATTACCGGTTTGATCCGGAAAGCTCCACCGCGGAGCAATATGTTTTTATCAAAGGAGGACGTTACTATGTTGGAGGCTGGAACAAAGGCGCCGGCGTTTTCACTGCCGGACAAGGACGGAAACACGGTTTCCCTTTCTGATTTTGCGGGAAAAAAGGTGGTGCTGTACTTTTATCCGAAGGATAACACCCTGGGCTGCACCCGCCAGGCCTGCGCCTTTGCATCGTCTTATGCAGAGTTTCAGCGGCGAGGCGTGGCGGTGATCGGCATCAGCAAGGACTCGACCGCTTCCCATCAGAAATTCGCGGACAAGTACGAGCTGCCCTTTGTGCTTCTTTCCGACCCGGAGCTCAGCGCCATTCAGGCCTATGGCGTGTGGCAGGAAAAGAAAAATTACGGCAAGGTGACCATGGGCGTGGTGCGCTCCACCTTCGTCATCGACGAAAACGGAGTGATCGAAAAGGTCATGCCCAAGGTAAAGCCGGACACCAACGCGGCGGAGATTCTGGCATACTTGGACAGCGGCAATTGACAGAGAATTCTGCTTTTTCTTGTTCAGAAATGGAATAATATTTAAAGTAGTGTACAAAACGAGCGCCAGATTTCTTGCCTTTACAGCAAGGAACCGGGCGCTTGTTTTTGTAGCCGCCTCGTTTCGTGAGAGTTCCCGATCCTGAGATAACGCCTGACCCTGCATATGCGGGGAGAAACAAGAGCGTTTTCAAGGTTCTGAACTACCCATGGATCACCCCCGC
>CAZNZS010000134.1:0-4114 GCA_964577585.1 uncultured Acutalibacter sp. | reverse complement strand
AAAAGGGAACCGCTGTGCGGTTCAGGGAATCTCCTAATAATCGCTCCGCGATTATTTTAAACGCCGAAGGCGCAACCGTTTTGAGATGACCGGTACTTTTCCGATAGGAAAAGGGAACCGCTGTGCGGTTCAGGGAATCTCCTAATAATCGCTCCGCGATTATTTTAGCACACCACCCGTTTTGCAGTCAAGCAAGCAAGCGGCCTTTTCGGCGCAGATACCGCTAAGCCCTGGCGGAAGAAACGAGAATGTTTGGGTCTATCACCGATGAAGAGATCGCGGCCAATGCTGGGAAAACTTATCAGGATGTAACGGCGCTGAAGGATCCTTTAGCCGGTTTGACTTTTGGAGAAGAAACGGGGGAAGAAAGCACCCCTTTTGAGGAATCCACCGCTGATTCTTTGACGATGGACTATGACCCAAATCAGCCAAGAGATAAGAATGGACGGTGGACAAATGGAGGAAGCAGTGGTATAATAAAACATAAGAACAGCAACGGAGTGGAATTTACCACACCGAAGCCGAAAGAGTTTTTGTCAAAGCTGAAACAGGGTAAGAAATCTCAGCCTGATAATATCGCATGGAGGGTAGACGATTATTCCCATACACCGGAAGATTACGGTAAAGATAAGCTGTACCAGACAGATGGGGGAAGCGTTGTCGCGGTTACGCCTGACGGAGATATTATCAGCGTGTGCGGTAAAAGAGGGGACAGCGTTCGAGGTTCCGAACTGCTGAAAATGGCTGTGGAGAATGGCGGCAAGAAGCTTGACGCTTTCTCTGGCTTATATGGTTTCTATCGCAAGAATGGTTTTGAACCGGTAAGCTGGTGCAAGTTTGATAAACAATACGCTCCGCCGGGGTGGAAAGAATCGTATGAAGAGGAGCCTGTCATTTTCTGGAAGTATACGGGTAGAACTACCAAATACGAGAAGTATGAAGACTTTACAGAAGCCGTTCCGGCAAGCAAAGATTATGACAGTGCACAAGCAGCAAGAGATAAATCTATTTGAGCACTGGAGGAGAGAAAGTGGATAAGAAAATTACCCCCCCGTCATTTGAGGAATATAAAGATGCAGTGATTGCGAACTGTAAAAAAAGTTACCCAGACGATGAGGTTCTCATGAAGTATGTGGAATCTGACGAGGGAGAGAAAGACATCCGAAATAGTTATGAAGGGGCCTGTATTTCCTTGGGAAAAGGAATGGATCCCTCGCATTTTCTCACAAGTCGGGTCTATGCGATTACGTATGATCTTTTTATGAGTGCGTAAGGAAGTCGCAAGCTATGATTGATTTGTATCTCAAATATAAGATGGCGATGGTGGCCGTTGCATGGATAGTGCTTTTTGTAGCATTCCTTGCGGCGGTCATTTATTATGCCTATCTTTACAGGAAGTGAGACCCTATGCCTTCACTGAACAGAGCACCCAATGAAAAAGAGCTCGAAAAGCTGATCCGACTTTTCCTGAAAGCAGAAACAGATATTATCAATGAGATAGGCCGCTTGCGGTCATTGGGCTTGGTGGATTATCACGCCGTGGCGGCCTTGGAACGGGTGCAAGCTATCCTACGCAAGCTGGAAAACGACTGCTGGGAATACGTGCCAAAGATGATCGAAAAGCAGTTTTATGTGAGGGTGCCGGAAGCCAGAAAAATCCTAGAGCCGGTGGAAAAGCACTTTGCAGGCTATGCCAATGCGGCAGCGCTGACTTTCGAACAGATGAACGTGGTGGAAAGCCTTGTGATGAACCTGATGGGAGAGATCACAGAGGCCAGTATGACCGCCATGAGCTTTTTGCAGGAAAACATTCTGGGACGGCGGGAAAGCGATATTTACCGCCGAATTGGCCTGGAAAATGTGGCCTCTATGGAGGCGAAAGGGCCATCTGTTTCCCGGGCTTTGAAATAATGTTTCCCGAAAATATATTATCGAAAAACATTAAAACACTATTGACAAACGATAATCTTCAGGCTATACTGGAGGCACAATCCGATTGGGAGGTGCCTCTTATATGGCAACACAGAAAAAAGACCGTTTGACCAAAGCCGCCACCGTGCTTTCCAAACTTCTGGAAATAGGCTATGATATCGGCGCGGTAACAATGACCGTAGTCTTTGTCCTGTTCCTGCTGGATAAAAATTTCTTTCCCGGCATTCTGGTGAAGGGTGGGGTAACTCCCGGCGAAGCCATCGGCGTACACGGCTTTTCCCTTGTGGTCAGCAATCCGGACGGCACCGTAAACAACGCCGCCATGATCCTTTTCCTGCTCTGCGGCGCCATAACCCTGGAGCTGATGGCCTGGGTGTTCCGCGACGTCAATTTGATTTTGCGCACCACCCAGGGGCTGACAAAATTTTCCCGGGGAAAAACGCCCTTTCAAAAGGACAATGTGCGCATGATGCGGGAAATCGGCATTTTCTTCCTTTCCACCACCGTGGTACAGCTGATATTCAGCGTGATCGCCGCGCTGGTGATCGGGCCGGACCGGGTGGAATCCAGCGTGGACATGACGGGGATCGTCACAGGAATTCTGATGCTGTGCCTGTCTCAGGTGTTCACCCTGGGCATGCAGATGCAGAATGATATGGACGGGCTGGTGTAAGCTATGGGAAAAATTGTACTGCGGCTGGACAGAATGATGGTGGAGCGAAAAATCTCATTGAATCGGCTGGCGGAACAGGTGGGCATTTCCAATGTAAACCTCTCCAAGATCAAGAACAACCGGGTAACGGCCATCCGCTTTTCCACACTGGAAGCCCTTTGTGAGGTTCTTCAATGCCAGCCCGGGGATATTCTGGAATATGAGCACGATAGTGAGTTGTGAGAGGTTGGTTGTTAAAAAGAGCAAGGGCCCCTGTCTGTCATCCTGAGTCTTTCACTGTCATTCTGAACGCAGTGAAGAATCTCGCCCTTTCTAACAACTAACAACTAGCAAAGCAAAAAGCCTGCTGCAAAACGTGTGTTTTGCAGCAGGCCCTCTTTTTTGAAAAAACAGTTATTGATCTGCCTTCAGCGGGAATCTCCCCAGAAACCGGGTGGGGAAAAACTCATAGACCAAAAGGCTTTCCACACTGCCTTGAAACTGGGAAAAGCGTTCCAGCACCAGGGGCAGAGCCCGACAGACTGCCGGGGCGTCCTCCAGGTACAGCGTAGCGTGTGGCGTCCAGTTTTCGGAGCTTCCGAACCGCTCCTTGCATTCCAGCAGTTCCCGGTTGCAGTCCGGGGCCAGAAACAGTACGTTTCCTCCGCCGAATATACCGATATGGCTGAAGGTAAGAGAAAAAGCCTTCGCTTTTTCCGCCGTGGCCGCAGATGCTTCCAGCACCTGCTTTTCTTCTTCGCCGGGAAAGCTCCCCAGTGTAATGTGATAGGGGATCCCCCGGGTCTGTCTGCCTGAAAACCCGGCGGCGGCCAACCGGTCATAGAGCTCCCCGCATTTCATTTGGGTACTGTGATCCAGCTCTGCCAGCACATAAATCCGCTTTTCTTCGGCTGCGTTGCTCACTTGATCTCCCTGGAAGCGATCTCCGCCTGAGTCATGTCAATGAAAGCCTCCGGGGACATAGCGCCCAGGTCGCCGTCCTTCCGATGGCGGGGCGAAATGGTATTGCTTTCCACTTCCTTGTCTCCCACGACCAGCATATAGGGGGTCTGCTGGAGCTGGGCTTCCCGGATCTTATAGCCGATCTTTTCATTTCTCAGGTCGCATTCCACCCGGAGCCCGGCGGCCTCCAGCTTTTCCTTCAGGGCCTGGGCGTATTCGTGATGGCGCTCGGAAATGGGCAGGATCACCGCCTGCACGGGAGAGAGCCACAGGGGGAATTTCCCGGCGAAATGCTCGGTGATCACGCCGATGAAGCGCTCGATGGAGCCCAGCACCACACGATGGATCATCACGGGGCGGTGCTTCTGGCCGTCTGCGCCGGTGTATTCCAGCTCGAAGCGCTCGGGGAGCTGGCTGTCCAGCTGAATGGTGCCGCACTGCCAGGTGCGGCCCAGGGAATCCGCAATGTGGAAGTCCAGCTTCGGGCCGTAGAAAGCGCCGTCGCCCTCGTTGACGGTATAGTCCTTGCCCATGGCGGTGATGGCGTTTTTCAGGATCTCCTGGTTG
>CAZNZS010000133.1:0-4176 GCA_964577585.1 uncultured Acutalibacter sp. | reverse complement strand
TTCCGCCCTGACCGGGCAAGAGAGATCACCCGGACGCTGGTGGACCCCGATTTCAAGGGCTTTGAGCGCAGAAACGGCTTCTTCCCCCTCACCTATGTGTGCATGACCCAGTACGACGCCACCATGCCCAATGTGGAGGTGGCCTACAAGCCGGAAACTCTGGAAAACACCTTTGGCGAGTACCTTTCCAAGAACGGCATGACCCAGCTCCGCATTGCCGAAACAGAGAAATATGCCCATGTGACATTCTTCTTCAACGGCGGCGTGGAAAAGCAGTATCCCGGTGAGGACAGAATCCTTGTGAAATCCCCCTCCGTTGCCACCTATGACCTGCAGCCGGAAATGAGCGCTTATGAGGTTACGGACAAGATGGTGGAAGCCGTGAAGTCCGGCAAATATGACGCGTTGATCCTGAACTTTGCCAACTGCGACATGGTGGGCCACACCGGTGTGTTTGAGGCTGCCGTAAAAGCTGTGGAAGCTGTGGATACCTGCATTGGCCGGGTGGAAGCTGCCGTGAAGGAAATGGGCGGCTGCATTCTTCTCACCGCGGACCACGGCAACGCCGACAAGATGGTGGGCGAGGACGGCACTCCCTTTACCGCCCACACCACCAATCCCGTTCCCTTCTGTGTAATCAACCACCCCTGCACCCTTCGCAGCGGCGGAAGGCTGGCTGACATCGCCCCCACCATGCTGAAGGTATTGGGGCTTCCGCAGCCCAAGGAAATGACGGGAGAAAGCATCATCAAATAAGCGGCGGTCCGCAGAATGCCCGACCCGCTCTTTCAGTTTGATATCACTAAAAACAGTACCCTGATTCGAAAGAACCAGGGTACTGTTGGATATCGGCTTTCCTGTTTTGAAACCGGACTTACGGCATGTAGATACCACCGTTGGGAGAAACGTACTGGCCAGTCATGTATTTATCCTTGATCAGGAATTCCATGGCGTTGGCAATATCGTCCACGTCGCCAATCTTGCCCATGGGAATAGACTGCGCCAGAGCAGCCACCTCGTCCTGATTTACGCCGCGGAGCATATCGGTCCAGATCATGCCGGGGCAGATGCAGTTGAAACGGATGTTCTGCTTGCCGAATTCCATGGCTAAAGCTCTGGTCATGCCGATGAGCCCGGACTTGGAAGCACAGTAATCCGCCTGATTCGCAACGCCCATCAAGCCGCCGATGGAGGAGGTGCTGATGACGCAGCCCTCGTTTGCCTTTACCATGTAGGGTACTACAAAGTGGCACATGTGGAAGGCGCTGATCAGATTGGTTTCCAGCACAGCCATGTACCTTTCACGGGGAAGCTCGCAAAAAGCGGCGTTGTTTGTGATACCGGCGTTGTTTACCAGCACATCGATTTTCTCGCCGAATTTCTCTACGGCTGCTTTGACCAGCTTTTCGCAGTCTTCATACTTGGAAACATCGGCCTGAACGGCATAGCCCTCTACGCCAAACTGAGAATTCAGCTTGGCAATAACAGCTTCCGTAAGCGCTTTGGAGCTGTCAGAACGGTAGTTGATAACTACATTGTAGCCCATTTCTCCCAGTTTGAGAGCCATGGCCTCCCCGATACCACGGGAGCCTCCAGTGATAATAGCAGTTTTCATGATAGTCTCTCCTTTATTAATTTTTGAGCTGTGGCCACAGCCTTGAATTTGATAAAATTATAACATGGGTTTTTTCGTTTGTCCCGTTGCACTTTTGCAAATCTGTCAACGTGAAGGGAGTTTTTTCATGTCCGCCGCAAATGTCCGCGTCCGCCTTGCCGAAGGACTTTCCGTCCTGCTAAAAAGGAAAAACCTGCATCATATCAGCGTCCGGGATATCACCGAGGAATGCGGTTTGACAAGGCAGGCGTTTTACCGTCATTTTCACACCCGCGACGATCTGTTGAAATGGATCTACGGCCATGATTTTGCTGCCGTGTTTCGGGACAGCGGCGATATCGTCTGGGATGAAATGATCGACCGCATGACCTTTGCCCTTCAACAGCACAGAGACTTTTACCGCCGCCTGACACGATGTGAGGACGACAACACCCTATACCGCATCATGCGCGATTACACGGAAGGGCTTTACCGGCGTGTGATCTATTTTCGCACCAGAAAGGAGCCGGATCCCCACACCGATTTTTTACTGCGGCTCTACACCAGCGGAGGTATTGAAATGTCTATCGAATGGGTGCGCTCCGGCATGAGCAGAGCTCCCGACGAGCTTCGCGCCTGGCTTTTGGAAGGGATGCCGGAGCCGTTGAGGGATCAGCTTACAGGTTTTTCCTTTCCCACCGCCATGGTATTTGATCCGGCCCTTTTTCAGACAGGCAGTCCTGCTATACTTCCCTGAAAACTTCTCTCTTGCACAAAAAAACCTGCCCATGGAAGGATGGTTCCCTCCGCGGGCAGGCTTTTCGGTTTTCAGTCTTCAAAAATATCCTTGAGCTTTGAGAAAAAGCTTTTGCGTTTCTGGTAATTCTTCTCACCCGTATCGGAATCCAGCTGGCGAATGAGTTCTTTCTGCTTTTCGCTCAGATTCTTCGGAACCTCTACGATTACCTGCACGTACTGGTCTCCGCGCATTCTGGAACGAAGACTTTGAATTCCCTTCCCCTTCAGGCGGAATACGTCGCCGGGCTGGGTGCCGTCATGCACATGATAGCTCACTTTGCCGTCAAGGGTGGGGACCTCCACATCGGCACCCAGGGCCGCCTGGGTGAACGTGATGGGCATTTCGCACCACACATCGTTTCCCCGGCGTTCAAAAATGGGATGGGGACGGACGGAGATATACACGTGAAGGTCGCCCGCGGGGCCTCCGTTTGAACCGGAATTTCCCTTGCCGCTGACGTTCAATATCTGCTCGTCATCGATGCCGGCCGGCACGGTGACCTCTACGCTGTTTTTCCGGCGGACCTTACCTTTCCCGTCACAGGTCTTACAGGGAGTGTCGATGATCTTGCCCGTGCCGCGGCACTTATCGCAGGTCTGAGTGGACTGCACCACGCCAAAGGGAGTGCGCTGGCTGATCCTCACCTGACCGGTGCCGTTGCAGCTGGGGCAGGTCTTGGGAGAGGTACCGGCGGCCGCGCCGGTGCCGTGACAGTCGGAGCAATCCTCTATCACCTGATAGGTCAGGGTCTTTTTGCAGCCCTTGGCGGCTTCCTCAAAGGAAATGGCAAGATTTACCTGCACGTCTGTGCCCCGCCGCGGGGCGTTGGGGTTCGCCCTGCGGGAGCTTCCCCCGAATCCGCCGCCGAAGAAGCTGTCGAAAATATCCGTGAAATCGAAGCCGGCGCCCTGGAAGGGATTGCCGCCTCCGGCTCCGCCGCCGAAATTGGGATCTACGCCCGCATGGCCGAACTGGTCGTATCTTGCCCGCTTATCGCTGTCTGACAGGACCTCGTAAGCTTCGTTTACCTCTTTGAAGTGAGATTCCGCTTCCTTATCCCCCGGATTCAGGTCCGGATGGTATTTTTTCGCAAGGCTTCGGTAGGCTTTTTTGATCTCATCCTCCGAGGCGCCTTTTTGAATTCCCAGAACCTCGTAATAATCTCTCTTATCAGCCAAGCTGCCGTTCCCCCTCTGAACTTACCGCAATTATTACAGGACCGCGGTATTTTTACTCAACGTCCTTATAGTCGGCGTCATACACATTGCCGTCTCCACCCTGATTGCCGCCGTCATAAGGAGGCTGCTGATCGGTAGGAGCTCCGCCGCCGGGATTGCCCTGCTGATAAAGCTTTTCGCTGACCGCGTAGACAGCCTTCTGCAGCTCATCCATGCCGGCCTTGATATTCTCTACAGAGCCGTTCTGCATGGTGCCGCGCAGAGCCGCCACCTTGTTGTTGATCTCGGTCTTGTCGGCTTCCTGAAGCTTGTCGCCGCTGTCGTTTACCAGCTTTTCAGCGGTATAGCAGAGATTTTCGGCATTGTTCTTGGTGTCTACCTCTTCCCTGCGCTTCTTGTCTTCCTCGGCAAACTGCTCTGCCGCCTTCACGGCCTTATCGATATCCTCCTTGCTCATGTTGGAGCTGGAAGAAATGGTGATATGCTGCTCCTTGCCAGTGCCGAGATCCTTGGCGGAAACATTGACGATGCCGTTGGCGTCGATGTCGAAGGTGACCTCGATCTGAGGGATGCCGCGAGGAGCGGGAGCGATGCCGTCCAGCTTA
>CAZNZS010000132.1:0-4185 GCA_964577585.1 uncultured Acutalibacter sp. | reverse complement strand
TCCTCTGCAGCCACCAGGCACGGGCCTTTTTCAGGTCTCCGGTTTCCGGGCTGATAAAATCCTTACCCTCAAAGCTGCTGGGTGTTTCCGCCGTCAGGCGAATGTCGATCAGATCGGCTCCGATGCTCTGTGCGAATTCTGTAATTGCCGCTGTTTTGCCGATCCCCGGCGCTCCAAGCAGCATCACGGGGATTTTGGCAGCCAGTTCAAAAATTTTAGTATCCATTCTTTTGCAATCCTTTCTCTTTCTGGCAATTATACGGAAAAACCGATACGTTGCTTTTCTTCTGTATGCGGCAGCTTTTCCTTTGTGCTGACTGTGGCCTCGATCTTATAAATCAGCATATAATGTCCTCCATTCCATGAATTTTTATCTTGCGGGGACATTGTAGCACATCTTTTAAAATGACCTTATTTTCTAATTACAAATTATTTTTATTGAGAGCTCTGTCTATGATGCACAAGTTAAAGCCGTGAACTCTCGACATATTCCAGCATTTTCAACATCGAATGACAAGATGCTTTACAATAGCAGTGAGGGGAACAGAATGACAGAAAGAGCCGGTGCGATTCCGAAAGGAACCGCACCGGCTCTCTTATATTTGAATACTGTCTTAGAACGCCCAACCGTTTTACCGGCAGCCGCAGCCTCCCTGGTCGGTGGCCCTGGGCGGGAAAAATTCTTCCGTGGGGAAGTCGATCTGCCGGAACAGCTCGCAGGGGTTGTCGCTGGAGCTGACACACTCCTTTTCCGGCACGCAGAAATCATAGGCGGGGATCAGCATCTGCACGTTGCGCATGAGCTGCACGATGATGAACATCCCGATGGTAACATACACATAGTTCCTCTGGGGAGAGGTCTCCACCGTTCCGCCGTACCTGCGGCAAATGGGCTCCGGGATCCTGCAGTAAGGTTCGCAGCAGCCCAGGGGCCTGTCGCACAGGCGGGCGGACAGGGCCACCGGCTCCGCCACCTGGACTGTGGCCCGGGGCATGGAGGTGGTGTCCTGAAGCTCTTCCCCTTCCTCACAGCGGCCGGAAGAGAACAGCTTTACATTTCCCTCGCTGCCGTAAAGTACTACCTTCTTATTGAACACCGCTACGCCGCACACAGGGGTGGGGCAGGAATTGGGACCGCCGAAAAGCTCCACGGTCACATCGAAAAAGAAGGTCATGTCTACGGAATAAAAGCCCTTATTGAAGGGGATGGGCTGCAGGTCCAGATACACCGTGATCACGCTGACGTCTTTGATGCGCACATTGGTGGCGCTGTCCACCAGCGCCTGCCGTTCCGGCGAGAACAGTACCCGTATGTCCTCAAGGCAGTCCTTGTCGCTGCAGGAATCGTAGATCCGCATTGCGTCAATGCAGACCGCCTCTTTGCAAGGCTCCCTGTTTTCAAAGCCGGGGGCGCCTTCATTTTCTGGCATAGAATCTCCTCCTTTGAAGTTCACAGCGGAACTGCGCTTGCAATGCCGCTTTCCTTCTTATAGTATGAGATTCTTCTGATTCGGTGCATGATATGGCTTTAAAGCTTTTCCAGCTTCGCGTAATTTGCAAACAGCTTCTTGGTGCCCACCTTGTCAAAGACAATCTCCAAAAGAGAATCGTTTGCCATGGCGGTGGCCGTCAGGATCACGCCCTGGCCGAAGGTCTTGTGGCGCACCGTGTCGCCGGGCTTGTAGGTCCCCGCGGGGACTGCCCTGCCCGGATTCGGCCTGTATACGGACTTTGCCTTTTCCGCGGGGGCATACCTGCCTCCGCCCCAGGCGGGCTCAGAGGCGGGCATTCTGATCTCCCCTCTGCCGAAGCTGAATTCCACGGAGGACGTGCGCTCCAGCAGCTCTTCCGGGATTTCCTCCGCAAACCGGGAAACTCGGTTCCTGCTGGTGGAGCCGAAGATCATTCTCGATTCCGCGCGGTAAAGATACAGCTCTTCCCTGGCCCGGGTGATGGCCACATAGGCAAGGCGGCGTTCCTCCTCCACCTGGGTGGGATCGTACAGCACGGCGTTCCCCGGAAAAACTCCCTCTTCCCAGCCGGGCAGGAAAACCACCGGGAATTCCAGGCCCTTGGCGGAATGCATGGTCATGAGCACCACGGCATCGGACTCCGTGTCGTAATTATCCAGATCGGTGAACAAAGACACTTCCTCCAGAAAGCCCGAAAGCGCCGCTTCATCCCCCGCTTCTTCCTCATACCGCCGCAGCATGCTGGAAAGCTCTTTGACGTTCTCGATCCGTTCCTCCGCCTTCTCCGGCTCATCCGTCAGCAGGAACTGCTCGTATCCCACGGTTTCCAAAAGCTCTCCGTAAAGCTCACTGGGAAGATACTGTCCGGACTCGTTTTTCTCAATGAAGCCGCGGATCATGGCGGAAAATTCCTTCAGCTTTTTGGAGGAACGGGAAACCGCCGGGTACTCCTCCGCCTTCGCGAACACCTCCAGAAGGCTCTCGCCCACCTGCTGGGCGATCTCGCCTGCCGTTTCCACGGTTTTATCGCCGATGCCCCGCTTTGGCACGTTCACGATCCTTCTCAGGCGCACCTCGTCTCTTGGATTATTTATCACGCTGAGGTAGGCGATCATGTCCCGCACCTCCCGGCGGTCAAAGAACCTGGTGCCGCCGATAATGCGATAGGGGATCCCCTGTTTCGCAAACATTCTTTCAAAGCTCCCCGATTGGGAGTTCATGCGGTAAAGCACGGCAAAATCGGAAAATCTCCGCTTTCCTGCCGCCTCGTTCAGGATGACCTTTGCCACCTGGTCGGCCTCGTCCAGCTCGTTTTCCGCCGTGTGGAAGCAGATCTTTTTCCCGGCACCGGAATCGGTCCAGAGCGTTTTGCCCTTGCGTTCCAAGTTGTTCGCGATCACGGCGTTGGCGGCATCCAGAATATTCTGGGTAGACCTGTAGTTCTGCTCCAGCCTTACCACGCGGGCCCCAGGGTGGTCCTTTTCGAAATTCAGGATATTTTCAATGGTGGCCCCGCGGAATTTGTAAATGCTCTGGTCGTCGTCACCCACCACGCACAGGTTTCCGTTTTTCCCGGACAAAAGGTTTACAAATTCATACTGGACCCGGTTCGTGTCCTGATATTCGTCTACCATGATATACCGGAAGCGCTCCCCGTAATGCTCCAGTACATCGGGGCATTCCCGGAAAAGCCTGACGGTATTGATCAGAAGATCGTCAAAATCCATGGCGTCCGCGTCCTCAAGCCTTCTCTGATATGCCATATAGGCTCTGGCAATGAGGCGCAGGCGGAAATCGTCCCCCGCGTTTTGCTCATATTCCTCGGGAAAGACCATTTCATTCTTCGCCCTGGAAATTTCCCCAAGGGCCGCTTTGGGGGTAACGGCCTTTTCGGAAATATCCAGATCGTTCAAAACACTTTTCATCAGACGCTTGCTGTCGTCCGTATCGTAGATGGTGAAATGGGAGGAAAAGCCCAGTCTTTCTCCGTCCCGGCGGAGGATCCTGGCACAGGTGGAATGGAAGGTTGCCGCCCACACATCGTTTCCCTGATCTCCCAGCATGGCGCAGAGCCTTTCCTTCAGCTCTCCCGCCGCCTTGTTCGTAAAGGTGATGGCCATGACCCGCCAGGGCGGGCAGGCCGCTGCCGAAAGCCTTGCCTGTGTCATGCCGGAAAGGGGCGTCCCGTCCTTTACATAGGCCCTGCAGGACGCCATGTCTTCCTCAGTAAGCTCCCCGGAAAGCTCTTCGCTGTGATAAGCGTTTCCGTATTTAATGATCCCGGCAATCCTGTTGATCAGCACGGTGGTTTTTCCGCTGCCGGCTCCCGCCAGAACCAGCACCGGCCCCTCGGTGGCGAAAACCGCCTCCTTCTGCCGGCTGTTCATACGGGAAAAATCCCGCTCCATTACCTGCTGCCTCAGCTTAAGCCATGCCCCTTTTTCCATTCCGCTGTTCCTTTCCCAATAAAAATGTCGCTTCCCAGTATACTACGAATTCCCCGTATTGTCACCGCTAATTTTTCACATCGGCATCCTTGTTCTTTTCGGGAAGGGCAAAAGGGCAATGTATAGTGTAGAAATAAGGGCAGCAGAGCAGTGTAGAATGTACAGTATTCTTGCGAGCAAGGGTTTCTGCTTTTCTGTTAGTGCGTCAAACTATAATTTTCTGCCCTTACTTCATTGCGCCGAAGGCGCAACCACCGTCCAGCATC
>CAZNZS010000131.1:0-4241 GCA_964577585.1 uncultured Acutalibacter sp. | reverse complement strand
AGATCATGGTGATAAGCACCAGGACCATCAGGAATTTGCCGCCGCGCAGACGGGATTTGCTGAGAGGATAGGCCGTCATGGCCGTGACGAGAGTGCCCAGGGTCGCGCCAACCACCGTGACGAAAATGGTGGTAAGAAAGCCGGAGGGGATCTGGGGATTCTTAAACACGGACACGTAGGTATCCCAGGTGAGATCCTTTGGGTACAGGAAAATTCCGCCCTTCAGGGCCTGCTCCGCGGAGGAAAGGGACTGCATGAGCACATGCCAGAAGGGATATACCATGATCAGGCACACAACGGTAAAGAATGTGTAGTTGAATACGGTAAAGACTTTCTCGGCGGGAGAGGTCTTGATTTTATTCTGGTGATAGACAGCACCGGATTGAATGTTTGCTTCTTTTTCCATAATGTAACCCCTCCTTTACCAAATACCTTCGTTGCCGGTCTTGTGAGCCACCTGATTCACAATGAGCACCAGCATCAAAGCGATGACGGATTTGAACAGGCCCGCGGCAGTGGACAGGGAGTAATCCTGTTTCTGAATACCGAGACGGTACACGTATGTATCGATGATATCCGCCACATCGTACACAGGGGCAGAATACAGCATGAAGATCTGGTCAAAGCCCGCGTTCATGATATTGTTGCAGCTCAGGATCAGGTTGATGATGATGGTGGGCATAATGGCGGGGATGGTGATGTGCAGCAGCTGCTTGAAGCGCTTTGCTCCGTCAATGGAGGCTGCCTCGTAAAGCTGGGGATCCACGCCGGACAGGGCCGCAAAATAGATGATGGTGCCCCAGCCCGCGCCCTTGTAGACATCGCTGATGATCAGCATGGGCACGAAAGCGCCCTTGTCGGTGAGCACCTGGATATCCTTGCCGGTGATCGCTTTGATCAGCTGGGTGATAACGCCGGTCTGGGGATCCACGAAGGTCATGATCATACCGGCCATGATAACCCAGGAAATGAAGTAGGGCAGGTACAGCAGGGTCTGGGAAACCTTTTTGAATTTCAGATTTCGCATTTCGTTCATCATCAGCGCGAGAATAATGGGGATCGGAAACCCGATGACCAGCTTCAGGAGGCTGATGGTAATGGTGTTGCGGAATGCGTCAGGAAAGCCGGGCTTCGTGAACAATTCCACGAATTTGTTGAAGCCCACCCAGGGGCTTCCCGCCGCGTTAAAGGGGTTGTACTCCTGGAACGCGATCTTCAAGTCGATCATGGGAATGTACTTGAAGATGATAAGGAAGGCAATACCGGGCAGCACCAGCAGGTATAACCACCTGTCCCGGACAATGTCTTTTCCCAGCCGGGCCCATCTCCCATTGCTTTTGGGTTTTTGGGCCTTTGCCGGTTTCGTACTGGCAGTTGTCATAGAAAAACCCCCATTTTTAATGATTTAGCAATATTTACCCCTCTGAATCTGCTGAAAGCCACTGCCAAGCTTCGAAAAGCGCAAGCCGTGCCATTCCGCATTCAGATGGTATTTAGGCGAAGATTATGTTCTTTTGAAAAAAGAACATAAGGAAAGGGTACCCTTTCCTGAAATTTCAGCTGTTCGAAAAAAGAGCCTGTTTAAGGGCAAAATGCACAGCTTTTAGCATCGGTTTTTGTCTTTATGGGTTATATTACCATAGAAGTCACATTTTGTAAAGGGGTTTTCTATTTATTTCACAATTGTAATCGCTTTGTAACCAAATAATTCTCAAAACATTGCAGGATATGTGGTAAAATCGGCAACTGCCTTTTCTTTTGTGATCATCTCTGAGGAGTCGGCAAAGCGCTGAATATATTCCGCAACCTCATGAGCTTCGGCGAACAGTAAAACGACCCAGGGCAAATCTGTTTTTTGCCCTGGGCGAAACTCTGTCAAAAGTGCTTAAAGCACAGAAACCAGAGTGCGATAGCTTACCGCGGCGCAATCAAACATGTCGCGGTCACATTGCTCCTGCTCGGCGTACACATACCTTACGCCTGTTTCTTTGCATACCGTCGAGAGAAACCTCCAATCTGTTTTCCCCTCGCCCAGAGGCTTCATCAGCATGCTTCCGTCCCGCTGCATGATCTGCTCTTTAAAATGAACAATATCGACCCGCCCGGAAAACTTTTTCAGTATCGCATAAGGGGGTATACCGCTTCTATAAGAGCTTCCCACGCAGAAGGTAAGCTGCACCTCCGGCGGCAGGCATTCAAGAAGTCTTTCATAAACAGGAGCTCCATCCACCAACCTGAAATCCGGACCGATAGGGTGAAAGCTCATGGTAAGTCCCTCCGCTTTTGCACATTCGATCACCGGAGTAATCTTTTTCGCGTAAGCCTTTATTTCTTCTGCGGATGTAAGAAAACCAGGCCATTTGGCAAAGCTGAAATATCTGCAGCCGCAGGCTTTTGCCCTGCTGACCGCACGCCTGACGTCTATCCCTTGATTTACCGGAAAGTCCTCCTGAAAGGCCTGGCAGCTAAAGCCGTTATCCTCCAGCGCCCTCCTTATAAAATTGTCCTCTATATCATAGGAAGCACCCTGAAGCTGAACGTTTTTATATCCGATCTCGGAAAGCCTGGAAAAAGCCGTCTGAATCTCACGTTCTGTTTGCAGATATGGAGCAGCGCTTGACAATTGATAGCCGAATTCCATAATATTCCCTTCCTTTCCGATGCAAGTGCTGTTTTCACTTATTATACCTTTTGACAGCCAGGGGATTCCATCACGATATCGCACGTTACTATAACAAAATTGTAAATTTCTCCGGATCAGCAAAAAAATATGGTCTCTTTCGGCAGAAAGGTTTTTTTCGTTCAGGTCTTGACAATCGCTTCCCGGCAGTATATAATAAATCACGTTCTGCGGGCGTAGCTCATCTGGTAGAGCGCCACCTTGCCAAGGTGGAGGTAGCGAGTTCGAGCCTCGTCGTCCGCTCCACAGCAGCGAATGCTTTTGCATTCGCTGCTTTTTTGACGGGGCTCGAACTCGCGTTTTAAATAGGAAGATCCCGAAGGGATCATAAAAGCCGTGCTTCTTTTGCACGGCTTTTTTGCCTCCTGTCGTCCGCTCCATCGTCGCGGCAAGCCCTTGTGGCTCGCCGCGTTTTACGCAAGAAAAACGCGGCGTTCGCCTTTCGGGCTGCCGCTCCTCTCTCAAAAATGTCACGCTCCCATTGGCTAACGGCTTGTAAACGCGCCGTTTTCACGCCAATTCGGTCGCTACCAACATTTTTGAGGCAAGGGCAAACCTTCCTTTTGGGGAAAATGAAAGAGAAAGGCTCAAGTTCGCATTTCAAATAGGATGATCCCGAAGGGATCATAAAAGCCGTGCTTCTTTTGCACGGCTTTTTTGTAGGTGGCAGGCTCGCGGCTTGTGCCCCACTGGGGGTAGTAGATGTTGATTTTTTAGATAATCCCCTCAGTCAGCTTCGCTGACAGCTCCCCTTATAAATAAGGGGAGCCCAAAGGAAAAGGGAAACCCCTCCGTCACGGTTGCACCGTGACACCTTTCTCCGCTTCGCTCCGGGTGCAAATGCGCCAAAAAAGCTACAGCTTTTGGCGCTTGTTCTGCACCGTTCTCGTTTATCATTCTCACCTATCGGTTCGGTCGGTCATGGACGATTGCCACCGGCAATCATGACCTCGGTCGGTGCTGGACGTGTTCTCGCTTTCAGCTCGGTCGGGTCAGGGCGCTGTCCACCGGACAGCTTCCCCCACCGGGGCACAGCACCCGAGCCGAAGGCGAGACAAGGTCAAGGGCGCCCTCTCAGTCATGCTGACGCATGACAGCGTCTCCGCTTCGCTCCGGGTGCAAATGCGCCAAAAAAGCTACAGCTTTTGGCGCTTGTTCTGCACCGACCGAACCGAAGGTGAGAACGGTGATAGGCGCGTTCCACCGGAACGCATCACCCCAGAGGGAGAGCCAAGGAAGAGCAAATCCTTTTCTAACAACCAACGACTAACAACTAATCTCTAAAAAGGGAAAGCCCCGCCTTGCGGCGGGGCCATACCTTTTTTCAGTGGAAATTACAGCTTAACAACGTTCACTGCGCGCAGCTTTTCACTATTCTTGGGATCGGGCTCGGTCTCGAAGGTCACCTTCTGGCCTTCTTCCAGAGTCTTGAATCCCTCGCTCTGGATCGCGGAGAAATGTACAAATACATCCTCGCCGCCTTCATCGTTAGAGATGAAGCCATAGCCCTTTTCTGCGTTGAACCACTTAACTGTACCGTTCATGTTCGGCACCTCCATAA
>CAZNZS010000130.1:0-4267 GCA_964577585.1 uncultured Acutalibacter sp. | reverse complement strand
CGAGGGCTTTTGTGAAATATGGCGGAAAATCTGCAAGCAAGGCGGGTGCAAAGCCATTAGGCGGTCTTTGCGCGGTGTTGCCCATGGATTTTGGGGCAAAGACAGGCGGAATATCTGCTACCGAGATGTGCCTGAGAGATTTATTCAGAGGTTCCCTAATATTGCTCTCATTATACGGCAAAAAAACGGCCGTCGCAACCGAAAAGACGCAAAAGCTCCAAAATATTTCTTGACGAAACAGGACGTTTCGTCTATTCTAGGGAAGGACGAGCAAACCGGCAAGCGCGCTTTGGGAAGAGATCATGCGCCGGAACACAATGCGGCCACGCGGGCACAGCCGGTTCATGTCAGGAGAACACTGCACAATTTCGGCGCAAATGCCTTACAAGGGTAAGGGTCCTACATTTTATACGGCACTTCCTTTACTGTTAAAGAGAGAACGAGGTGAGAAAAGCGGGTGGAAAACTTTCAGAATTGCACGGAACAGGAACTCCTGCGTCTGGTGCGCAAAGGCGTTTCAGATGCCTTTGGTGAACTGAGCGCCCGCTATTTCGGGCTGCTCTGCGGCAAAGCTTCCCAATTTTCAGGCCCTTTTGTTCCGGAGCGTGACGATCTGCTTCAGGAAGGCTTTTTTGCCCTTTACGGCGCTGCCCTTTCCTTTGACGAAACAAAGGGCGCGTCCTTTGCCACCTATGCCGGTGTGTGCGTATACAACCGAATGGCCGACTGCGTCCGCAGGCACAGCGGCAAAAAAAACGGCCCCCTGAACCATTCCCTTCCCCTTGACAGTGAAGCTGCCGCTTCCCTGGCTGAAAAATCAAGTCCGGAAGAGCTGGTGGAAGCCAGAGAACAACTGCAAAACCTGTTTCACAGGCTTGAGGGAAGCCTTTCTCAAACAGAACGTAAAGCCCTGGCTGTCTCTCTGAGAGCCTGCCCGCGCAAGGAAATAAAGGAACGGTACGGCATGGACCTGAAAACCTTTGACAACGCCCTTTACCGGGCGCGAAAAAAGCTGAGACAGCTGCAGTGAGCGACTTTTTCTTTCCTCTGAAATTCAGACATCTTTACTTTTATGATTTGAAGCGTTATACTACTATTTGAATAATTCAGAATTATTACCAAGGAGGAATTGCGTATGAACAGATTGGAAAATAAAGTGGCCATTGTAACCGGCTCCACCAGCGGTATCGGCATCGGCATCGCCACGCTTTACGCCGCCGAGGGCGCACAGGTCATCGTATGCGGACGCCGTGCCGAAAAGGGTCAGGACGTGGTAGACGATATAGTGAAGGCTGGCGGCAAGGCCTCTTTCCATGTTATGGACATTACGGACACCGCCAGCATCGAAAAGCTGGTGGAAGATACCGCTGAAACCTACGGCCATATAGATATACTGGTAAACAACGCGGCCAATGTGGCGCTGAAAGACGGACGCGTTGACGAATTGACCATTGAAATGTGGGATGCAATCTTCCAAAGCGATATGCGCGGAACATTCTATGTTACGAAACGCGTTTTACCGCACATGATAAAGGCCGGCGGCGGTTCCATTATAAACATCGGATCCATGGCCTCCTGCGGCGGCGATCTGGGCTCTACCGCTTATGCCAGCGCCAAAGCCGGCGTCGATATGCTTACAAAGTCTGTAGCCCTTCAGTATGGCAAGCAGAACATCCGCTGCAACTGCATAAGGCCCGGTCTCATCGTAACACCGGATAACGAAGCCAAGGTTCCTCAGGCGCTAAAGGATATTTTCTTAAGCAACATCATGGTAAATCGTTATGGGTGCCCTGAAGACATCGGCCATGCCTGCGTTTATTTCGGTTCTGACGAAAGCGCCTATGTAAGCGGCCAAATCATTACCGTGGACGGCGGAATGAATTCCCACGCTCCCACTGTGGCCCAGTTCCGTTCTATGGGTTCAAGAACCTGGTAAGTTTTTTAAAATCAAACGCTTAAGCTTGGAAAGGGGAGATATCCGCAAATCGGATATCTCCCCTTTTTTGCATCCTGCTCTTATGTTTTCCGCTTTTCCAATTCCGGCGGAAGCAGGGATGAAGGCTTACCTGCGCAGGTAAGCACCAGCTTGTGCATGGCGCGGGTACAGGCCACGTAGAGAAGGTTGCGGTCAAAGTCCTCATGATAGGTCTTTTCGTTCGCGAAGGGGATCACGACCTCGTCAAACTCCAGACCCTTTGCCATCTGCACGGAAAGCACGATGGCGCCGCTATGGAAGGTTTTGCTTTCCGGCAGGATCAATTCCACGTCGGCACCCAGCTCTGACAGGCGGCGGTGGAGCTCCTGGGCTTCGGGGTTCGTACGGGTCAGGATCGCCAGGGCGTTATATTTCCCCCGGTGGAACTCCGCCACCAGCTCAGTGAGGGCGTGAAGCTCGCCTTCTTCCCTGTCCGCGCAGAGCAGCACCGGCGGGTCGCCGTGGCGCTCCATGGCCTGGAAGTCCTGGGCTCCGGCTATTTTTTTGGCAAAGTGGATGATCTCATAGGTGGAGCGGTAGCTCTTTTCCAGCCGCATCAGCTTGGAGCCGGGATAAAGACCGTGAAGCTCTTCCAGAGTATACCGGCAGTTGGGATCCACCGACTGGCCGAAATCACCGAGAATGGTTTTGGGACACGGGAAAAGAAGATTGAGTACCTCATGCTGGATGGGGGTATAGTCCTGCATTTCGTCCACCACCAGATGCTTTATCCTGTGGCTTGTCTGAAGGCCGGAGAAATGGGCCTGCAGATAGAGGTAGGGGTACACGTCGTTCCATTCCAGCACGGCTTTTTTCACCGGCTTATAGAGCTTTGGCTCCCCCAGCCAGCTGTAAAAATCCTTATAGGCCGCAAGAGTGGTTTTCAGGCGCAGCATCTTTTTCAGCGCCTGAAAGATTACATTTCTGTGAGGCGGCTTTTCCTCCCTGAGAAATTCGTTTTCCAGCCGGCTGTGAATATCGTCCGCCACCTGTTCCAGCCGTTTCAAAAGAGGATATCGGCTGTAAACGGCAACGCGGTCTTTGATCCAATCCGCCGGGACGGAAAACTCCCCGAAATGGAAGTCCTGAGCCTCAAAGGCCGTTTCCGGAAGGGCGGATGCATATTCCTTCAGCTTCCCCGCAAACCGGGCCGTGCTTTTATACTGCACGCGCCGGGTCCAGGAGGGGTCGTCCGTTTCCAGCGGATTTTTGGCCCCGACGAAATCCACGCCCTCTTCGAGCTGGATCAGCGCCAGATCCTCAAGGCTGGCTTCGAAAATGGGCTCTTCTCCCAATTCCGGAAGAACGCCCGCGATATAATCCCCGAAGACCTTATTGGGAGAAATGATGGTGACGTTTTCCGCCTTGATGGTATCCCGGAAACGGTAGAGCAAAAAGGCAACACGGTGCAGGGCAATGCTGGTTTTTCCGGAGCCCGCCACGCCCTGGATCACCATGACGTCAGCCGTTTCGTCTCGAATGATTTTGTTCTGCTCTTTTTGGATGGTGGAAATGATGGACTTCATCTTTTCATCGGAGGTATGGGCCAGCTCCTGCTGCAAAATGTCGTCCTGAATATTCTGGGAGCTGTCGAAGGCAAATTCAAGCTCTCCGTTCTTAATGCTAAACTGACGCTTTAAAACAAGCTTACCTTCTACCTTTTGGGCTTCAGAGGTCAGGGTGGCGGGCGTCGTATAAAAGGCGGGGCCGGTTTCAAAATCATAAAACATGCTGGCCACGGGAGAGCGCCAGTCTATCACATAAAGCCGCCTTTGATGGCGAAAGGCGTAAAGCCCGATATAATAAGGCGTTTCCGCTTCCCCATCCGGGCAAAAATCAATGCGGGCGAAATAAGGAGAGAGTCGTACCTTTTTGAGCCGTTCCAGGTACTGCACCGCGGAAGCGCCGGAGGTATCGATATCCCGCATGATGCGCTCCGTTTGGAACATTTCCTTAAAGTCGGTCTCTCCATGGCTTTCCGCAATGTACTTTTGAAGCTCCCGCTGCTCCTCTTCCATCTGGTCCACAGATTTCTGGGCTTCCTGGAGCTCTAACTCCACCTTCTTTTCGATCTCCCGCAGGTGGGCGGCTTCCTCCGGGAACCGGAGTTCTACGGTTTCTTTGGCGGTCATTGTTTCCTTTTCCATAGCGTTTGCTCCTTTGATAGATGTTAGATGCTGGATAAGGACAGATAAATTGTTGTTTAGCAGTCAGCTGGAAACCTCCCCTGAGAAGGGGAAAAGCTGCTCTTCGAGCACCTTTGCTGGCGCGGCGAAGCCGTGACTGGGGGGT
>CAZNZS010000129.1:0-4332 GCA_964577585.1 uncultured Acutalibacter sp. | reverse complement strand
CGGCGACATTTCTTTGCAGAAATGCCGCCTGTTACGCTCGTCTGCGGCTCCTCTCTCAAAAATGTCTCGCTCCCATCGGCTAACGGCTTATAAATGCGCCGTTTTTACGCCGATTTGGTCGCTGCCAACATTTTTGAGGCAAGGGCAAAGGGTAAGCCAATTTTTTCCTTATCAGGGACTTGAACCCGAGAGGGTATGAGCGTAAAAATTGTCCCGGTGGGACAATTTTAGCTCATAGCGGTGAGGGCGGTACCAAAGAGCAGAGCTCTTGGGTGCCCGAACCAACGAAAATGCAGAGCATTTTCGGTCAAGTCCCTGATGGTCCACCACGTCGCCGCAAACGCTTTTGAGTTTGCGGCGATTTTTTGCAAAAATCACTGCCATTTAAATCTGAAGTTTCCGGAGGAAACTTCTTGAGCCTGCAATATATTGAAGGCTCTTTGTCTCTCTCCGTGAAAGGTCACACTCCCGTCGGCCAATGGCTTCTACCTGTTATTTTTTGGTAAGCTATGGACATGTGCGGCTTCTTGTGTTATTGTGAAGACAACAGCAAAGCTAAAGAAGCTGGGAAAAGAGGATAAGCCTATGAAAAAGCTGCTTCAAAGGATCCTGTGTGCCGGCTTGGCAGCAGCCATAGCAATGACGGCCATGACCGCCTCGGCCCTGTCTGCCGCCGATTTTACAGACGTGAAAGCAACCGCGTGGTACTATGGCGCTGTAGATCATGCCATCGGAGAAAAACTGTTTCTGGGCACGGGCACCGGAAAATTCAGCCCGGATGCTCCCATGACCCGCGGAATGCTTGTGGCTGTTCTGGGCAGAAAAGCGGGTGTGAGCGATACGGAGCCCGCCGCTACTTCCTTTTCGGATGTGAAGCCCGGTGACTGGTTCGCGCCTTATGTGGAATGGGCGGCCAAGTATAAAATTGTTGGCGGAACCGGAAACGGAAGGTTTTCGCCGAATGACCGGGTGACCCGAGAGCAGATGGCGGCAATTCTCTACCGTTATGCGAAGCTTACCGGAGCCGGAGATATTCAAAACGGCACGGAGATCTTGAAATTCCCGGATACAGGCGACGTGGCGGATTTCGCCAAAGAGCCTATGACCTGGACGGTGGACAAGGGGATCATCAACGGCTCAGACGGCAAGCTTGATCCCAAGGGGACTGCTACCAGAGCTCAGGTAGCGCAGATATTTCTCAATGCCAAAGACGTGTTGGCAAAGACAGAGCTCCCAAACTGAGCCTTTGCTGAGCCGTGTGTCTGCGGCGGAGCAGGGTTCCGGCAAACAGGGGCTTCCTTTGCGCCAAATATTTCATAAGACAGCAAGAGGCGCTCCTCCGTTGGAAGCGCCTCCTTTGTTTCGGTATTGTCCAGCCCGTTTTTCAGGCAGCTCCTGTGGCCGCTATGCCTACCCCGCGGCCTGATTGACACAGGCAACGGCGTTTAAGCTTCTGGGGTAGCCGATATAGGGAAGGCACTGGGAAACCACCCGGATCAGGAAATCCTTGTCGTTTCCGATGTTTATGTTTCCTTTGGCGTGGGCAGTAAGCTGCGGATCGCAGCCGCCCTGGGCGGCAAGAAAGCAGAAGGTGATCATCTCCCGCTGAGCCAGAGTAAGGCCGGTTCGGGTATAGTAATCGCCGAAGCAGTTCTCCGCCAGCCAGCGGTTGATATGTCCCTTTTTCCAGGCCTCCTTCATGTGCTCACCAAAGATTTCCGCCTGCACCGCCACTCCTTTTTCCAGGCGGTTTTCCATGGTGGTGGTTGCCTGGGAAGTCAGGGGAAGAGTTATGCCGCGCTGCGCTAAAATGCTGTCAGTAATCTCCAAAAAGGGCCAGGCCCGGCCCATGCCCAGGTAGTCAAATGCCTGGTAAACGGTCTCTTTCACCTGAATCGGAGAAAGTCCGGCGTCCAGGGCCTTTGGGAGCATGATCCTGTAGGCCTCCGTACCCTGACAGCCCAGCAAAGCAGCCAGAATTGCCAGATAGCGGGTTTCCTTATCTAACAGCTGCCCCGCTTCCTGGGGTACTTCATCAAAGGCAAAGTGTTCAAAGCGTTCCATGAATTCCGGATTGGTCCTTCTCAGTTCTTCCATATCAGTTTCCTCCTTCTTAATGGTTCTGTGCCATAACGCCCACAAGTCTGTGGGGGACATAAGGCTCTTCCAAATAGGCAAGCTCTTCTTCTGCTAGTTTTAAGTCGACCGCCTTTGCCGCACCTTCTATGTGATGCAGTTTGGTAGCGCCCACCACCGGGGCAGCGGTCTTTGTCAGCAGCCAGGCGAGGGAGATCTCCGTCATGCTCACACCGTGCTTGTCTGCCAATTCTGCTACCCGGGCAATGATTTTGTCATCCTGTTCTGCAGTAGCGTCATACTTGCCCTTTGCGAAACTGTCCTCCTGTAAGCGTTTGGAGGTTTCGCCGGGGCGCTTGCTGAGCCTGCCCGAAGCCAGAGCACTGTATGGCGTCATGGCAATATTGTCTTCGGCGCAGAGCTTTGCCATTTCCCGCTCTTCTTCCCGGAAGAGGAGATTGTAATGGCCCTGAATGGAGATAAATTTGGCAAACCCGTTTTGTTCCGCCACGGCATTGGCCTTTGCAAGCTGATAGGCATAGCAGTTGGAAATACCGATGGCACGAGCCTTACCTGCCTTTACAGCGTTGTTCAGGCCCTCCATGATTTCATGGATCGGCGTGTTGTGATCCCACATATGGCAGATGTACAGATCCACATAGTCCATGCCCAGATGCTGTAAACTCTGGTCCAACATGGTCTGTACATGCTGCTGCCCTGTGATCCCGGTGTCGATTTCAGTCTGGCTCCGGGGCGGAAATTTTGTGGCGACTATCACGTCCTCCCGTTTTGTAAGGCTCCGAAGGATTCGCCCCAGGTATTCCTCCCCGGTGCCGCCCTGATAGCCAATAGCGGTATCAAAGAAATTGACGCCCAATTCCAGCCCGCGCTTTACGATCTCTTTGGAGCTTGCCTCGTCCAGCGTCCAGGAGTGCATTCCCTTTTGAGGGTCGCCGAAGCCCATGCAGCCCATGCAGATACGGGAGACGTTCAAATCGGAATTTCCTAATTTTGTGTACTTCATGTTTCTTCCTCCTGCTAAAGTTTTCTATCCCCGTTAGGGGACAATTTCCTTACAGTTCTCTCATTACACTTACACTGTTTGCCGCTTTATTCCATTTCAGTCCGTGCCCGGAAGGTGGTATTCCTTATATGGGCAATAAACTGCTCCACCGCCCGGGAACGAGGAAGGTCCTTTTTCCAGACTAACACCGCGCCGTTTTCCAGCTTTGGCAACAGGGGCACCATCCGTAGATTTGGAAAAAAGGCAGTTTCCTTGTCGTGGCAAAGGGCGACCCCCATGCGGTGTTTTACCATAATGGCAGCATTGAAGGTAAAGTCAAACCGGGCGGCTATCTGTATCTGTTTATAATCCTTACCAAACCAACCCATCAACTGGCTGTTGACGGACTCTCGCCATGGCAGCAGCAAGGGCCAGTCCAGAAGCGCCTTGGGGCTGGCACTGCCTATCTCGGCTAAAGGGGAATCCTCGCGCACCAGGGCGCCCCAATTTTCTTCTTGAGGCATACGAATGCTGTCATAATGTGAAGTTTCCACCGGTTCCAGCAGCAGGCCCATGTCCAGCAGCCCTTTCTCGATCCGTTCCTTTACGTCATCGGCGGTAGCCGTGCGAATGCGGAACTGCACCAGCGGATGCTGTTCACGGAAAGATACCATCAGGTCGGAAAGAAAAGCCATATTGCGGGTTTCCCCGCAGCCAATAGCGATTTCTCCGCTGAGCTCCTCCATGCTCTGGAATTCCCGCTGGGTCTTTTCCGCCAGCTCCAGTAATTCCTGTGCCCGGCGCTTCAGGAGCATACCGTCCTCAGTGAGCGTGATACGGTGATTGTTCCGATGGAACAGGGAGGCCCCCAGATCTTCCTCCAGCTGCATCAGCTGCCGGGAGAGAGTGGGCTGTGTAATGTGAAGCTTTTCCGCGGCACGGGTGATGCTTCCTTCCCGGGCTACCGCGAGGAAATAACGCAGTACGCGAAGTTCCATAGGTTTCTCCTTATCTTAGATTACTTGAAATTCTCTCCACTTTCCAGACCGGAACCGTAGGGAGAAAATGACCGCACGGATGACCCAGTCCAGGCACATGGCCGCCGCAATGCCGATCACGCCCCAGTTCATCACAACGGCAAACAGAATGGAGAACAGCAGCCGCCCGCCAATGGTAGAAGCAATGGACACGATCATGGTGAACCTGATATCCCCCGCCGCCCGCAAGCCATTGCTGAGAGGGCCGGACATGGG
>CAZNZS010000128.1:0-4661 GCA_964577585.1 uncultured Acutalibacter sp. | reverse complement strand
TCCAGATCCGCTCCGGTAAATCCGGCAGTGGACTTGGCAATGGTGGAAAGCACCACATCGGGAGCAAGGGGCTTCCCCTTCGCGTGGACCCGCAAAATATCCTCACGGCCCTTGATATCAGGATAGCCCACCGTGACCTGGCGGTCAAAACGACCGGGCCGCATCAGAGCGGGATCAAGAATATCCGGGCGGTTTGTGGCGGCGATCATGATCACGCCCTCGTTGGCGCCGAAGCCGTCCATTTCCACCAGAAGCTGGTTCAAGGTCTGTTCTCTCTCATCGTGACCCCCGCCAAGTCCGGCGCCTCTCTGGCGGCCGACAGCGTCGATCTCATCGATGAAAATAATGCAGGGGTGGTTCTTCTTGGCTTTTTCAAACAGGTCGCGGACACGGGAAGCACCTACGCCCACGAACATCTCCACGAAGTCTGAGCCGGAAATGGAGAAGAAGGGCACTCCCGCTTCTCCCGCTACGGCTCTGGCCAGCAGGGTCTTACCGGTGCCGGGAGGGCCCACCAGCAGCACGCCCTTGGGGATCCTCGCACCGAGGCTGTTATACTTGTTGGGGTTTTTCAGGAACTCCACGATCTCCCGAAGCTCTTCCTTTTCCTCGTCCGCTCCGGCAACATCGGCAAAGGTGGTCCGGCGCTTTTCGTCGCTCATCTGCTTGACCTTCGCCTTGCCGAAATTCATCTGCTTGTCGCCGCCGCCCATGCTGTTCCCAAGGCGGCGCATCATGATGATCCAGAAAATGATAAGGCCCGCAAAAAGGATCAATGTGGGCAAAAGGCTGATGAACCAGCTTGTTTCCATGGACCTGGTCACGATCTGCTCCATCCGCTTATCCGGATGCTCATCATTGTATTTCCCGATCGCGTCCGATACGTCGCGATAGAACAGGTCGATGCTCGGCAGCTCGAAATACACGGTTTCGGTGCTTCCGTCTTCCTTGCTCACCGAAACGCTGAGAGCGCCGGTCCCCACGTCCAGGTCATAGCCCGAAACCTTTCCGTCTTCAAAGAAGTACACGATATCGGAATAATTGTACACCTTCTGCTGACGGGGCTTGTTTTGAAGCAGGATCACCACCAGCAAAAGCACAGCAATGGGAATTCCGATATAGAGCAAAATGGATCTGAGCTTTCTACGATTATTGTCCAACGCAAAATCCTCCTACTATTTAAAGCCCGACCAAGCCCGGCACATCTGGTCCCGGCGGGCAGTACTGACATGGATCAAAAAAAGGGATCATTCGTACACGGAAGGATCCAGGATCCCCACAAAGGGCAGGTTCCGATATTTCTCATCGTAGTCAAGGCCATAGCCGACGATAAAGGCGTCAGGGATCACGGCTCCCACATATTTTGCCTCAACATCCGACTGCCGGCGCTCCGGCTTATCGAACAGGGTGCAGATCTGCAGGCTGCGCGGTCCTCTGTCCCGAAGGAGCTCCATCAGGTAGCTCAGCGTTTTGCCGCTGTCAAGAATGTCCTCCACCAGAACGATGTCATAGCCCTCCAGGTTGATATCGAGATCCTTGATGATCTTGACAACGCCGCTGGACGTCGTGCCGGAGCCATAGCTGGAGGTGGCCATAAAATCGATCTTAGCGGGGATCGTAATGGAACGCATGAGATCCGCCATAAATACCACGGACCCCTTCAGAACGCTGACAAGAAGCAGGTTCTTTCCCTTATAATCCCTGGATATCTCCTTGCCGATCCGCTCTACGATGACCGCGATCTGACGCTCCGAAAAAAGCACTTCACTGATGTCTTCTACCATTTCACTGCGCTCGATCATTCTGATTCCCTCTTCCATTACCCATTTCGTTCCACTGTTACCAGCAGAAGCTCTTTTGTTTTTCCGGTGACCTGAAAGCCCTCCGCCGGGCCGACGCCTTCGCAGTACACAAGTTTGCCGCCGCATTCCAGAAGGACAGCTTCTTCCCGGAGCCCCGGCGGAACGCCGGCTTCCTGGAAAAGCTGCTTCAGGCTTTTGGAAAGCTTCCTTCCGGCCGGTGAAAAACGGTCCCCCGGAAGGCGGGAGCGGGCAGTAAGCAAAGGTCTGCCGGAAACGGACATTTCTTGTATTGTATCACAGTCCAACGCGGTTTTGAATAACAAATTATGAATTTTTTGCCCCTTTTCCCACAAAGGCGCCTCTTTTTTCTCCAAAACCAGGACTTTTCCGCCGGAAAGCTCTGTTTTTCCGAGATTCGCCCCCACTGAAAAGCCATTTGCCTGTCCTTCCCTGACCGCCGAAAGGATCCCATGGCCCCGGCGCAGCGTAACGCCTCCGGGCAGGGAAACAGCGCCGCCCTCAAAAAGGCATTGCTCCGCGGAATCCAGATGCTTTTTTTCAAGCCCCATCCCGCACTGCTCTTCCAGCCAAAGCTTCAGGGCCTCCATGAGAAGGGCCCGGGGGGCGGTGGAAAGCACTCCGGCCTTCAGCCCGTGGGGAGCGCGGGCCTTCTCCAAAAACTTTTTTGCCTCTTCCTGCAGGAACGCGTAGTCTCGAATCAAAAGCTCCATGGTCTGCCCCATTTTCTCCCTTGCCCTGGGATTGATCTCCTTTAAGACCGGCAGCACGGAAAGGCGAAGCTTGTTTCGGGAAAAATCATCGGAAAAATTAGAACTGTCCTGCACATAGGAAAGCTTATTTTCCCGGCAGTATTCCTCTATCTCTTCTCTTCCCACCTTCAAAAACGGCCGCAGGATGTTTCCCCGCCCGGAGGGAATGCCGCAAAGCCCCGAAAGGCCGGTGCCCCGGCAAAGATGCAAAAGCAGCGTTTCCACGTTGTCGTCCGCGTTGTGGGCCGTCAGGATCCTGTCATCTTCCCCGGAGGCAAGGCTTTGAAAGAAGGCATATCTCTCCTGTCTGCCGCATTCCTCCAGGCCCAGATGCCTTTCCTCCGCCAGGGCCCCGATGTCCACCCTGGAAACGACAAAACGAAGCCCCATTCTCCGGGCAAATTCCCGGCATGCGGCTTCGTCGCGCTCCGATTCTTTTCCACGAAGCATATGATTTACATGGGCCAGCAATATCCGCTCTTCCGGAAGCCTCCGCATCAGCCAATGGCTGAGAGCGGTGGAATCCGCGCCGCCGGAAAAGCCGACAATCACAAGACCCTTTTCCGGCAAGCCGGAAAGGTCACCGGACAACTCACTCATGGCGAATGACCTCCCTGGAGGTAAAACGCATATATTCGCCCTGCCAATGCACGGGAATGCTCTTTGTCTCACCGTGGCGGTTTTTGGCAACGATAAGCTCCGCCGCGTTCATATCCATGTCCTCGGTGATCTCGCCGCCCTCGCTGGTGGCGTTATAGGCCTCGCGGTGCAGGAAGATGACGATGTCGGCGTCCTGCTCGATAGAGCCGGAATCTCTCAGCTCCGAAAGACCGGGCCGATGGTCCTTTGTCTTCTCTGTGGCACGGCGCAGCTGCGCCATGGCGATCACGGGAATATCCAGCTCCTTTGCCATGATCTTCAGGCTTCTGGTGATCTCGGAAACCTCCTGCACACGGTTGTCTATGTGCTTGGGGCTGGACATGAGCTGCAGATAGTCCACAATGACAAGATCCACGTGCCCAAGCCTGCGGACCTTGGCCTTCATTTCAGGCACTGTAATGCCGGGATTATCGTCAAAATAGAGGTCGGCCTTCGAGAGGATGTCTCCCGCCTCGACCAAGGAGGTCCAGTCGCTTTCGGAAAGCTCACCGGAACGAAGCTTTGTGCCGAACACCATGGCCTCGCTGGAAAGCAGACGGGAAGCAAGCTGCTCGCGTCCCATTTCCAGAGAAAAGAAGGCGACCCGCCGGTTGGCGGTGATGGAAGCGTGGCGGGCAATATTCAGGCCGAAGCTGGTTTTGCCAACGCCGGGGCGGGCCGCCAGAATGATAAGGTCTGAGCGGTTCAGGCCGGTGATGGTGGAATCCAGCTCTCTGATCCCTGTGGGAATCCCCTTGTACTTTTCCTTGTCGGGAGAATTCAAAAGGTCAAGCCGGTCAAAGGTGTCAAGCAGGATCTCCCGAATGGACTGGAGCCCCTGCATATTTTTCCCCTGCCGGATATCGAAAATGCGCTGCTCGGCCGCGTCCAGCAGAGTGGAGGCGTCATCCCCGCCTTCGCTGGCATCGTCCAGGATCCTTCTGGCCGCCGTCATCAAGGTGCGCACATCGTATTTATCCCGGACGATATTCGCATAGATGGACACATTGGAAAGCGACGGCACAAGCTGGGCAAGCTGGGTAAGATAGACCTTGCCCGTGGCTTCGTCAAAGCTGCCGTTTTCCTTGAGCTTTTCCAGTACGGTAACAAAGTCCACCGGAAGACCCAGGGTGAACATTTCCATCATGACGCCGTAGATCAGCTGGTTGTTCACGGCGTAGAAGTATTCCGCCCTCGGCAGGATCTCAGCGACAACAGGCATGCAGGAGGGATCCAGCAGGATCGCTCCCAGCACAGACTGCTCCGCCTCCAGGCTGAAGGGCATATTCATTCCCGGCTCTGCCTGGGTATTTAGCTCATACGGCATAAAACGACCTCCGATACTAGATACTAGATACTAGATACTGGATGCTAGATACTGGATAAGGAATAAGGGCGATAAATTGTAGTTTGCAGCGTGCCGCTGCACCCACTCGCGAAGGTAACAACA
>CAZNZS010000127.1:0-4699 GCA_964577585.1 uncultured Acutalibacter sp. | reverse complement strand
CCCGAAAGGCCCTGGTAAAGGCCTCCTGAGAGGAAAAGCCGTATTTGACCGCCACATCCAGGATCCTGGTTTCATGGTTTTGCAGCTCCAGGGCGGCGCTGCTGAGCCGCCGCCTGGCCGTATAGCTTTTCAGCGTACAGCCGCACACCTGATGGAACAGCGCCGAGCAGTACCAGGGAGAATATCCCACCGCGCAGGCCAGTGCCGGCAATACTGAACCCTGCTCCTGCTGCTCCAGATGCTTTTCCAGCCAGTCTATCATCTGCTGCACCGTTTCATTCTGCTCGTACATGGCGTCCCCCTCCTGACATAAAGAAGCATATCACAGTTTTCGGAAAAAGATTTGACCTTACTTGGGGATTTGCTTTTTCTTAAAACCGCTCCGGCGGTGCAACACAGGGCGAAGATCTTACGCAGCTTCTTCCTTTCGCCTGATGCTTCTTTTCAGCCAGTTCATGCGGAGATAGTAAACGATAAACACCACGGCGGTTATCACCCATGTCACGGGATAATTCATGGCCACCATCTGCATGGTACGATGGAAGGGAACCACCACCGCGAGCCAGAGAATGCGCAGGCCGCACACGCCGAAGCAGGTAATAAGCATGGGCTGCAGGGCCTCCCCCGCGCCGCGGATCGCGCCGGAAAAGATCTCGATAAACACAAAGGTAAAATAGGAGGGCGCCAGCACATAGAAAAAATCCCGGCCGATGGAAACGACCGCCTCGTCCGTGGTAAAGAACCGAAGAAGCTGGCCGCCGAAAAAGAACACCACAGCGGAAAGTGCTATGGTGGAGCCTAAAGCCATAGAAAGGCAGACCCTTGTCCCTCTTTTCACTCTGTCGTACTTCCCGGCGCCGAAATTCTGGCCGACAAAGGTAGTGATCGAAATGCCGAAGGCTCCCATCACCATCCAGATAAAGCCATCGATCTTGCCGATAGCAGCCCAGGCGGCAATGGCATCTGTTCCGAAGGAATTGATGGAGGCCTGGATAAACAGATTAGACGCGGAATACGCGACCGACTGGGCCCCGGCGGGCAGGCCGATACGAAGCACACTTTTGAAAATATCCTTATGGAATCGGATGCGCCTGATCTCCACCCGGTACGATTCCCTGGTAAGCAAAAGCCGCAGCATGACAAGCACCGCGCTTACCACCTGGGAAAGTACCGTAGCGAGAGCCACGCCGAACACATCCCAGTGGAGGGCCACCACGAACAGAAGGTCCAGCACGATATTTACAAGGCAGCAGACGATCAGCACATACAGAGGCATTCTGCTGTCGCCGATGGCTCTGAGAATACCGGTGCCCACATTGTAGATCAGGCAGGCGATCAAGCCGGCGTAATACACGTTAATATAGGTGAGGGCGCCGTCCATGATATCCTCGGGCACGTCCATCAGCTTTAGCGCGGGCCGTGAGGTAAGGATACCCACCACGGTCAAGATCGCACCTCCCGAAAGGGCCAAAGCCATGG
This sequence comes from uncultured Acutalibacter sp., assembly GCA_964577585.1. Taxonomy (GTDB): domain Bacteria; phylum Bacillota; class Clostridia; order Oscillospirales; family Acutalibacteraceae; genus Acutalibacter. Next base: position 3,220 of record CAZNZS010000127.1, on the reverse strand, counting down.
AGGTGTGTACCGCCCTGGAAACATTTTTCCAGTCTCCGCCGCCGTAAAACTGAGAGATGATCACCGTCGCGCCGGAAGCCAGACCCACAAAAAAACCCACCAGCAGATTGATCAGGGTGCCGGTGGTGCCCACGGCGGCCAGCGCCTCTTTGCCCACATACTGGCCCACGATCACGGTATCCACCGTGTTGTAAAGCTGCTGGAAGAACGTGCCGATCAGGATCGGAAAAAAGAAGCCTAAAAGCTGCTTCCAGATCACGCCTTCCGTGATCCCGTTTTGCATTTTCTTACTCAATTTCTTTTTCTCCCTCCAAAAATTCCCCGCGCCACTGCTTAGAGGACGACAGCCTGTGCATGCGCGCAAAATAGGAAATGACCAGCAGAACCGCCGCGCCCAGCCAGGCGCTGACCTCCGCGTAAAAAATGCCCTCTTCCCCCAGCACAAGGGGCAGCAGCAGTGCTACGCCGATGCGCATTGTCAGCTCCACAAAGCCCGATACCATGGGGATCACCGTGTCTCCAAGCCCCATGAGGGCGGCACGGTAAATATGAAGCATATATAAAATAGGCAGGCAAAGGCTCATAATCGCCAGATAGTGATAGGCAATCTGCATGGAGGCCTTCATCTCCTCCGGTGTGCCGGAAATAAACAGGCCCAAAAACGCCCTGCCGAAAATCAGCATACAAACGGCGATCACCACAGAGGTCCCCAAAGCAATCACCGCGGCGGAGCGCATTCCCTGCCGGATCCGCTTCAAAAGCTTTCCGCCCAGGTTCTGTCCCACATAGGAGGTCACGGCGTAGCCGTAAGAGGTGGCGGCGATCTCCAAAATGCCGTAAAGCTTATTGGTGGCGGTAAAACCCGCGATAAACAGCATGCCGTACCGGTTGATAACGGACTGCACTACCAGGCCGCCCACAGAAATGATGCCGTTCTGCAGGGCAACCGGCGTGCCCAGCTTTAAGAGTGAAACGGTCATCTGCAGGGTGGGAATCAGGTCCTTTTTCGTGATCCGAATCACTGTGACCTTTCTGACATTCAGGAAGCAGTATATCCCGGAAAACACCTGAGCGATCACCGTTGCCCCGGCGGCTCCGGCAATGCCCCAATGGAAGCCCATGACGAATAAAAGGTCCAGCCCCACGTTGATGAGCGACGCCACGACCATGGCGTAAAGGGGCGTTTTGCTGTCGCCCAAAGCCCGAAGGATCGCAGCAAGGAAATTATAGGCGGTGATGATCGGGATCCCGGCAAATATGATCCTGAGATACAGGAGGGAGCCGCCCATAATATCCCTCGGCGTATTCAAAAGCCCGAGAATGGGGGCCGCGGTGAGCTGGCTCAGCACCAGGATCAGAACCGAGGAAGAGGCGCAAAGGGTGAGGGAAACCCCTATGGACCGGGAAAGCTCTCGGTGGTCTCCGGCCCCGAAATACTGGGCCATCAGAATCGAAAAGCCCTGGGTAAGGCCCTGGATAATGCTGATCACCATCCAGTTCAGCCAATCCGCCGCACCCAGGGCGGCCAGCGCTTTCACGCCCACCACCTGGCCTACAACGGCGGTATCCACCACCGTGTAAAGCTGCTGGAACACATTACCCGCCATGAGGGGCAGGGCAAAGGAAAGCAGCAGCCGGACAGGCGAGCCTTCTGTCATGTTGCGAATTCTTTGAGCCATGAAACGATTCCTTTCGAAAATAGTTGTCAGTCGTTAGTTGTTAGGTAAATGGGATTTTGGACGCTGGATGCTAGATACTAGATGCTAGACAGTGGTTGCGCCTTCGGCGCAAGGAAGTAAGGGCGGAAGGGAAAAAGGGCAGTGTAGAGTATTCTTACGAGCAAAAGGGGGCCTAACAGACCAGCAAATTATAGTTTAGCGCTTGCCAGAGAAGCTTCCCCTTGAGGGGTGAGTGAGCGCCGGTGGCGCTCGCTCACCCCTCAAGGGGAAGGTTGCCACACTTTCTGCTAAATTCCAATTTATCCATGTGACCTTCGGTCGAGATTTTCACTGTATGCCAGTACGAGCTACCTTCTCGACTTGCCTCCGGCGCAGCCGGTAAATTCCAATTTCTCGCTTTCTTTCGGCCGGCGCCTCGCTGCCCGCTATCGAAAAAGCAGCGAAAGCGAGAATATCGCTTACGCCGCTTTGCCCGAATATCGTTCATTCTATCATGGACCTTCCAGCTTTGCAATAGCTTTTCCCGGGTTTCGGAAAATTTTCGGGCGCATGGGAAAGGGGAGGCTCTTTTGGGGCCTCCCCTCTGGAGAAAAAATTGCTTATTCCTCCGGCGCCGGGGATTCTACCGGCTCGCCGTTCATGGTGATACTTCCGTTTTCGTCCGTTACCATATCAAATTCATAGACCCGGCCATATGTGTCGTATCCTTCTCCGGAGGACGGAGCATCGGAACGAGACTCCACAATGACAAAGCAGGGCTTTTCGTCATTTTCCCCCTGATAAAGCTTGGCGACGATTCCATCGTACGTCTCACAGATGCCCACCAGCCGTCCAAGAGTATGCTCGTACAGCTCCCCGCCGGTAGCGGCGTTTGCGCCCATGGCCAGGGCACAGATCAACGCCAGCACTGCGGCGGCTACGATCAGCCTGCGCATAATAAATCTCTTGGGCTTTCTTACCTTTTCTGTCATGCTTAAAAGCTCCTTTCTCAATTCAGGAGAAGATTTCAGCCGGGAAAAAGTCCTCTGGTACAGTTCCTTATCGGGCTCCATGCCTGTTCTCTCCTTTCTGTTGTGTCATGCCTTTTTTCAGTTTTTCTCTGGCCCGCTGCAGACGGGTCTGAACCGTGGATTCCTTCAAGCTGCACATGGCCGCTACTTCCTTTACAGGGTAATCCTCATAATAGAACAGGTACACCGGAACCCGGTACTTCTTCGGCAAAGCCATCACCTGCAAAAACAGCTCGCTTTCCTCCGGCGCTTCAAATTCCAGGGCGCCCGCAAACTCCTCCAGCGGAACACTCTGTTTGAACCACGCAGAGCACACCAGCTTTTTCGATTCGTTTACCGCCACCCGCAGAAGCCACCGGCGCAGGTGTTCCTCACTTTCAAACTCCTTCGGTTCCCGGTACAGCTTTAGGAACACGTTCTGCACAATATCTTCGGAATCCGCCGGATTTTTGCAGGAGTGAAACGCCACCCGATAGACCGCGTCTGTGTATTTTTCCACACAGTCTGCAAATTGTTTTTCGTCCATGGCGG
>CAZNZS010000126.1:0-4726 GCA_964577585.1 uncultured Acutalibacter sp. | reverse complement strand
CTCACCTTCGGTTCGGTCGGTGCAGAACAAGCGCCGAAAGCCATGGCTTTCTTGGTGCCTTTGCACCCGAGTTGAAGACGAGACACCGTGACTGGGGGTTCTGCAATTGCGGCAGAAAAACCCCTCCACCATGCTTCGCATGGCCCCACAGGCTGCGTAGCAAACTGTTTCCCCTCTTCAGGGGAGGCAAGAGCTGCTTTTCTGTTAGTGCGTCAAATTTCAATTTATCGCTTTTTTTCGGTCGGGCCGCATGGGAAAAAACATCTGTTGCTGCCTTCACGAGTGGGTGCAGCGGCACGCTGCAAATTCCAATTTCCCGCCCTTATCCAGCATCTAGAATCCAGAATCTTTCTAACGACTAACTGATAACAACTAAAGAGCGTCAGCCTTTTGCCGGCCGCCTTTTTCCGTAGAGAAGGCCATCGAGTTTGCCCATGGCAAGATCGAACAGGGAAGCCAGGACCAGGGTAAACAGGAAGCTCAGTATCACAAACTGGTATTTGTGCTCAGACAAGCCCAGAGCGCTCAGGATCATAAAGGGGATCCGCTGCAGAATGAAGAAACTGAAAATATGAGCGCCGAACCACTGCAGAATGGAATTGCCCAGCTGCAGCTTCCGTGAAACAGTGACGATAAGAGCCATGAAGAGCAGGGCCCAGACCGTATAAAACAGGAACCTGCGCTGCCGGTACTGAGAAGCCGCCAAAAACGCCGCAGTGAGTATCCCCAATGACCCGAAATAGAAGCCGTCGTTTTTTGTGATAAGCTTCTCGAGCTTTGGCCGCAGCAGGGAAAAGGCCATGCCTGCCGGGAACAAAAGGGTGGTGTTATAGGTCCATGGGCCGCGGTCGAGCCACTTTTGCCACAGCACGAACAAAGCAGCCGCGGCGGCGGTCAAAGCAACGCCCAGGCACCGGTTATACCTTGCCAGGAAGAAACAGACGAACACGATGAGATAAAGGGCCAGAACGGTGAAGATATACCAGTTGCTGTTTCCGATGCTGGTCCACCCGGTAAAGGCCAGAAGCGTCTGCACGGGCTCGAGCGTCTTTCCCAGGATGAGGTTTACCAGGATGTAGAGACAGACAGCGGCGGCCATGTGGTAAAAGACCTTGAGAAAGCGGTGAAAGGGTAGGGAACGGACATAGGGCGCGCCTTTTGCCTTGATGGATTCCATGATCCCGTAGCCGGAATAAAAAAGGAAGGTGACTACCACAAGCTGGTCGAGATAGATCCTCATTGCCAGATAGACCGAATCCTCCGGTCCGCTCGTGTCAAGATAAGAGGAAGCGTGGCTCAGGAAGATCAGCAGAGAGAACAGCCCGTTTACGGCGGCGGTTCTTTCCCGGGAAAGACAGTCCCCGAAGAATTCGCCGGGCTTTGCCGCTTTTATTTCCAGAAGAGCTATTCCGATCACGATAACAAGGAATACAGTCATAAACAGCTTTTCCTTTTCTGTTCAGGATCAGTGGCAGCCGTGCTGCCGGCAGCGCCAGTAGGCTTCGGGATCGGTGGGATCCCAGGTATGCCAGGAGGGAAGCTTGATCCCTTCAGGTTTGGAGAGAGGGCCGGAGGTTTCCCGGTCTGTAATTACCACCTGCGTTCCCAGAGCGCAGTTATCATAGATCCATTTGGCGTCTCTGCAGTTCATGCGGATACAGCCCAGGGACCGGGTCTCGCCCAGACGGTTGAATTCGTCCAGCTCCAGGTTGGCGTTATCCAGGGTCCAGTAGGGCACGGAATGGAACAGGTAATTGCCGCTGATCTGGGTCACCCATTGGGCGTATACACCGCCTATCATGGGGCACCAGCGGAACTTGGCGGGCGTATAATAGGTCCCGAGAATGGTGGGGTAGCCGCAGGACACACGGACGGCCCGCACGGGGGTGTTGTACTTCCCGCTGCTGTCCTTTGCGTAGATGATGAGATAATTGGAGGTCTTGTAGACCTTGATCAGGTAGGGGCCGGTAACGACTTTTTCGCCGGAAATGTCATCCAGAATCAGCCCGTTTTTATAATAGCGCCGCCAGCCTCCCACCATTTGGAAGCCGGTATAGCCTGCGCCGGTGCTGTTGCTGAACAGGTATGTTTTCCCGTCTATGGTTTGCTTTCCGCGCAGGCATTTTCCGGTTTTCGCATCGAGATAGTAACGGGTGGAACCGTCATACAGCCAGCCGCTCTTTTCGGGCTGTGTCTCATCCGCCTGGTAGCTGCCCCAGTGCTCATCTTCTCCGCTGTAATAAAAGCTGTGCTCGGTGGACGCCTCCATAACGTCGTTATAGGCCCAGTGATCCGGGAACATATCGTAAAAGTTTTTCGGAGAGCCGGTTTCCATGATCTCCTCATCGGCGGACCGGCCCAGCATGCGGTTCAAAACAGCGACTGCTTCGGCCCGGGTAAGCTTGCCGTCGGGCCGGAAGCTGCCATCCTCATATCCGTTGATCCAGCCCTTTTCCGAGGCGGTATAAATGGCGTTATGAGCCCAATGATTTTGGGTGACATCGGAAAAAGGCGCCTTGCCCTCCAGCTCAGTGTCAAAGGAAACGGCGATGGTCACAAACTCGGCTCTCGTAATGGCCTTGTCTCCCCGGAAGGTGCCGTCTTTGTAGCCCTTTATGATCCCCAGGCCGGCTATGGTCTCCACCGCTTCAGCGTACCACTGATTTTCCACATCCTGAAAGGAAACGTGTTCGCCGCCCTTCTGGCGCAGCAGGCCGAAAAACATCTGGGTGGCTTCCGCGCGGGTCACTTGGGCCGAAGGCTTGAACAATCCGTTTTGATAGCCCTTGATATAGGCTGGGTGGGAAGCGGTCTCCAGCAGGTTGGAGACCTGTCCCGTTTTGGAGACCTGTTTCTGGGAGACCGTCTCTTCTACCGTTGCGGGAGGTTCTTCCGGTTCCGGGTAAAGCTCCGGAACAGCCGGGTTCTCTTCAGAGAAGGGTGCTTTTGAGATGGCGGCTTCTTCGCTTTCCGTGCCTAAGGCCGGAGACGAGGCGCAAAGCAGCAAAAACAAAATGCAGAAAACAACGGAAGTGATCTTTTGCATATTCTTTCTAAGACAAAGGCGGTTCATGGCTGGCAACTCCTTACTGCGCGGGTCCTGTTTCCATCGGCGCATATCCTTTTCAACAAGTATACCATACTCGAAGACGGGCTGAAAGGGAAAAGTAAAATTTCCCCGAAAAGCTGTATTTTGTGATCTGGCCTTCCGAACTTCAGGAGGGCTTGGAATCTTCCTTTTTCCTGTTTCCCCGGAAGGGGAGCTTTTGCAGAAAAGTCTCCGCAAAGGGGGCGGGGGAAAGGGCTCTGGCCTTCGGGGCCGGGATCTCCGGCAGGCTCAGCTCCGGCAGAGAGAGGGAAGGGCGGGACAGGCCGGCACGGGCCAGGGAAAACAGAGAGCTGACAGTGCGGAGAATGCAGGAATAGGTTTCCTTATCAAGACCCATCAGCCCGTTTAAGGTCTCTTTGACAGCCAACCACCATGTTTCCGGAGTATCGGAGAAGGATTCTCCGGGCAGGGCGCACAGCACCCGGTACAGGGCGTCGGCAAAGGCGGAAAGCTCTCCTGGGGAAAGAGAGGCGATCCAGGTGTTCAGGCTTTTATCCAGGAACCTGGCCCCGTAGGAAAGGCTTTCCAGAGTCTCAAAGCTGCCGTCTGTCACCTGCCAGGAAAAGGGATCGTGCTGCATGAGCCAGAACTGGTCGCTGCGGATGACACGACTGGTTTCCTGATGCTGCAGCAAAAGCCCCACCAGGGAGGATTGAGGAATGGTCTTGTGCAGGCGCTCCTTCATTTCCCCAAATTCCGGGCTCTGCAAAATGCCGTCAGGAAATCCGGGGCCGTCGTGGCTGTAAAAATCCGTAATGCGTTTTCGGGTCTCCGGGGCGCAGAACAGGGAGGAATATACGGCGATATTCCCGCCTTTGGAGTGGCCGCCGGCGCGCAGCGGGCCGGAAACCATTTCCGCCGCCCAGTCAAGATAGGCCGCTCCCGCAAGCTGGGAGGGCACAGGGCTGAGAAAAGCCAGATTGAAATCTTCCTTCCAGGCCACATAGGAAGCATCCGTGCCCCGGTAGGCAATATAGGTGAAATCCTCCAGCAGGAAGGTCACGGCAGAAAACTGCTCTTCCGCTTCCTTGTCAATAATGTTTACATACCCGCCCAGCCTGAGCTGCCGGAACCTGGGGTTGGTGGTGATCAGGCGGATCAGCCTGCCGTTTTCCTCCGGGGCCCTGATACGGTCGGTCAGGGAAGTGACGGCGGAGTCTTCAGCAAGCCGCTCCAGAGGGATAAAACCTCCTGTTTCAGGACCGGGGACCAGGCCCGAAAAATTCAGATAGGAAAGCTGGGAAAGGACCAGGCTGTCCACCTCGCTGAAGGGACGCTCCGAAAAGCTTTCCCTGACTTCCTGCAAGTAATCCAGAATATTTGCCATCGGCAAAAACGCCTCCAAGAAAATTTGACAAAAACCTCAATATTTAGCGTTTGAAGCTTCCGATTCCATGCTCAGTATACCATAACTATGGACAAGCTGGAAGAGATATTCGAAAATTTTCCTCCGCCGGAAAATCCCTTTCCCGTTGAGGGAAAATATAGTATAATGAACGAAAATAGGCGTTAGCCATTAGTTGTTAGTTGTTAGAAAAGGCTTGCTTTTAGCCACTAAATTAGAATTTGGCACTCACCCCTTGGCCCCCCTGAGAAGGGGAAAAGCTGCTCTTCGAG
>CAZNZS010000125.1:0-5052 GCA_964577585.1 uncultured Acutalibacter sp. | reverse complement strand
CCCGCCGAAAATGGTCAGGTTAAAAATGAAGACGATCTGGTTGACGATGGCCACGCCCGACATGGGCGTTGTACCCAGGCGGCCCACCATGACATTGTCCAGCAGGTTCACAAACTGAGTGATCCCCTGCTGAATGATCATCGGCAGCACCAGGTGCAGCACATTAGAGTAAAAGACTTTATCGCCTATGTATTTTTCACGGAACTTCGTCACGATGCTCTCCCTTCTGCGACTGGCTGATCACAGCGGAAAACGCGGCTGGGAATTCATCCTCCGGTGGAGTCAGCTCCCTGATCAGCTCATTATAATCTGAAATACAGCGGTCGGAGACTGCCCGCAGCGCCTCTTCGCCGTCGCCGCTTACGGAGATCCCGTCCATCATGGCAACGGTGGAAAAGCCTGCGGCCTTTGCGGTGCGCAGGGCATAGGGGGAATCTTCAAATACCACGCTTTCCTGCGGAGAAGCGCCGAACATCTTTGCGCACTGCAGGAAAATATCGGGATGCTCCTTACTTTTTCCCACCTCTGTGCAGGTGGTCAGATGATCCACATAGGGCAGGATCCCGCAGCGCTCCAGCGCGGCCTTGACCCCCTCCGCGTGGGAGGCGGTGGCAATGGCTATGTGAATACGGTTTTCGGCAAGCAGCCGTACAAATTCCACGGCATGGGGCTTGGGTTCTACTCTGTCCCGGTATCCCGCGCAGGCGAACTCGGAAAGCTCGTCCATGATCTGAGCGACGCTGCCTTCGGCGCCCAGGCCCTTGTAATACTCCGCGCACTGCTCCATGCTCAGGCGATTCAATTCCTGATGCAGACCTTCGGGGGCCTTGACGCCCTTACTGGCCGCGTATTCATAAGTGATGTCCCGCCACATGGGCATGGAATCCAGCAAAGTGCCGTCCGCGTCAAAAATCGCACACCGTATCAAGGTGGTTTCCCCCTCTCGCGTTTTTCCCGATCCCCAAATATCCAAACACAAGAATTATAACATAGGGAAATTGAAGTTGCAACGATGAATCAGGGGAAGGGAGCGTCCGCTTGTTAGATCCTAGATGCTAGATGTTAGATTCTAGATGATGGTTGCGCCTTCGGCGCAAGGAAGAAAGGGCAAAAGGGCAGTGAAGAGTGTATAGTGTAGAAGTGAAGGGCAAAGGGCACCTCTAAATTGAAATTTAGCACCCACCCCTTGGCTTTCTCGCCTTCGGCTCGGGTGCAAAGCGAAGCGGAGACCGGTTCGCAGCTTGTAGGTCCCAAGAAAGCTATAGCTTTCTGGACACGCTCACCCCTGAGAAGGGAGAAAGCGGCTTTCAAAAAGCGAAAAGCCGGAGAAAATTTCTCCGGCCGTCCGTCTGTTTGCTTTTGGTTTCGGATATGCTGATTCAGGAAGGATCGGAAGAAATCTCGCTTACGCCGGAAATGAGATCGGGGTCCGATAAGGAGGAACTGTTGTCGTCATCGAAGAGGCCGGAGCTTTCTTCTCGGCGGTCCTCATCCACAAGACTGGAGGAAGAATAGTTGTCGCCGTCCATGGCGGATTCTATTCTGCTTCCGGCCTCGCTGAGATCCTCTCCGGCTTTGGAAACTACTTCTCCGACCTTGGAGGCGGCGTTTGAAACGGCGTTTCCGGCGGAATTACGGCCGCAGCCTGCCAGCAGGGAGACCATGGAAAGACAGAGCACAGTTGTTAAAAGGTATTTTTTCATCATCAGGCATTGTTCCTTTCTCGGTTTTTTCGGTCTGCGCTTTGAAAGCTGAAGCAGCCGCGCATACCGGCAGAGCATTTTTAGTCTGTCTGCCCTGTAGTGTTTCCGGAGACCGGGAAAAAATACGTTCTCCCGGGAATTGAAAAAATTTCTTTGAAATGATAGAATGTCGTAAAATACTTGTAAGGTTGTGGAAGTAAAATGATAAACACCGTTACCCTGAATCCGTCGCTGGATTATACGGTTTCTGTAGAAAACCTTCCCCAGGGCGGGATCACATATTACAGCTCGCCTGTATGCGAGCCCGGTGGGAAAGGTATAAACGTTTCCCTGCTCCTCAGCTCCCTGGGCGTGGAAACGAGAGCGCTCTGCATCGGCGCGGGCGCTTTCGGCAGAGAGGCCGCGCGGCTTTTGGAGGAGCGGGGCTGCCGGGCCGAGTTTTTCTTTTTGCCCGGGGGAAGCTCCCGGTTAAATATCCAGATCCTCTGCGGGGACGGAAAAGAGACAAAGCTCAACGGCCTGGGTCCCGCAATGACGCCGGAGGCCGTGAACTGGGCAGAGGAAAAGCTTTCGAAGCTGCAGCCGGGCGATGGTCTTGTGTTGGCCGGAGCCATTCCGCCCTCCCTGCCGGAGGACACCTATAACAGGCTTTTAAAGCAGGCGGAGGGGAAAGATGTCCTTACCGTGGTGGACGCCGCTGGGGAGGCCCTTCTCTCCGCTCTTCCGCGCCGGCCCTTCCTCATAAAGCCCAACCGAAAGGAGTTGGGGGATCTGTTCGGCGTTTGCCTGGAGGAGCTTCCGGCGGTCAGAGACTGCGCCAGAGCTTTGCAGGACAAGGGCGCCCGGAACGTTCTTGTCTCTTTGGAAGAAAAAGGCGCTCTGCTGGTGCAGGAGGACGGAAAAACTCTCTTTTGCCGTGCGGCAAAGGGAGAAACGGTCTCCACCGTGGGCGCGGGAGATTCCATGGTGGCCGGGTTTTTATACGGGCTGAAGCTTCACGGCACCCTGGAGGGCGCTCTTCGCTGGGGCGTTTCGGCCGGTTCGGCAACGGCGTTCTGCGCCGGGATAGCCCAGGGAGACAGCGTGAAGACAGTTTATCCCCGGGTTGGAAACGTTTACCCCATTGCATAAGCCTTGGAAAGCCCAGTTTCCAGTTGACACTTGACCGGTTTCCTCGTACAATATATTTGTGGTAAAATAATCGAAAGCGATTATTAGGAGATTCCCTGAACCGCGAAGCGGTTCTCTTTTCCTAATCGGAAAAGCACCGGTCATCTCAAAGCAGTTGGCGCCTTCGGCGCTTATGGGTTGGTATGCCGTGATTTCGTTTTTGAAGGAGAATACATGAACAACAATTCTGTGGAGAAGGAATACAGAGCTTCCCAGCTCTATAAGACCCTGAAGGGGTCTGACAGCTCTGCGGCAAATCAGGTCGCCAGAGGACTGGAAAAGGCGGCCCAGGGCATTGACGCTGCTCTGGACACGGTAGTTCCCGCTATAAAAAACGCGGGGCAGAATCATTCCGCGGCTCCCAAAGCGGCGCAGACCCAACAGACAACTACGGTTTTTCGGGGTAACAAGCATCCCTATCAATATACCTATTCCACTGCCCCCGTTCCTCCCCGGAACAATCAGCAGGCGGGCAGCCGGCAGACCGGCGGACCTGCGGTCGGCAGTCAGCAGGCTTACAGTCAGCAGCCGGGAAGACCCCGGCCGGGAAACGCCCAAAGCGTGCGCAAGCCGGCAGGAGTAAATCCTGCTCCCGCGCCCCAAATGCCCCAGGTGAAGACCGTTTACAAGGGCAGCCCGTTAAAATTCTACATCACCGCTGTGGCGGCTGTCATCTATGCCCTTTCAGGCCCCATGTACACGGTGCCCAATTACATCGTGTTCGCCCTTGTCATGGTGCTGGTGTTTTTGCTTTCCGGAAAGCTTTTCAAGGGGAAGAAGGAGCTGGTGCCCATTGAGCCTCCCAAGCCCAAGGAGAAGCCTGAACCCAAGGAGGAAAAGAAGACCTCACGCACCGGGGATCCCGAGGTGGATAAGATCATCGATGAGGGCAATGAATATTTGAAGAAGCTGCGGGCAGCCAACAATGCCATTCCGGAGGAGACCCTTTCCGAGGATATTGACCGCATGGAGAAGGCCTCTGCCGACATTTTCCGCTATATTGAGGACCATCCGGAAAAGGCCCCGCAGATCCGGAAATTCATGAATTATTATCTGCCCACCACTCTGAAGCTGTTAAACAGCTATCAGCGCCTTGCTTCCCAATCGGTAAAGGGGGAAAATATCACCTCTACCATGTTCAATATCGCCGGTATGATGCACACTGTGGCCACTGCTTTTGAAAAGCAGCTCGATTCCCTGTTTACCGACGAGGCAATGGATATTTCCGCCGATATTTCCGTGTTTGAAACTCTCCTCAGGCAGGAGGGCTTTGCGGGGGAAGAGGAGCAAAAGAAAAGCGGCTTCTGAACGGTTTGAAATTTGTTGTGAGCGGCCTGTACGAAGTGGGCCGTTTGTTCTGAGAAATGAGGAAAGGAAGAAAAGTAAATGAGCGATGAGATCAAGCTGACATTGGAAACGGAAGAGCCAAAAGCTCCGTCTTTGACCCTGGAGGGCGCTCAGGCGCCGGGACTTACCCTGGACCCTGCCGCCCAAGAGGAAAAGCAGGTAGAGCCTGTAGTTCTGGATGAATCCTCCCTCACTCCTGAGGAACAGAAGGTGGTGGACGAATTCTCCCAGAAGATCGACATCACCAACAGCACCCTGGTGCTGCAATATGGCTCTGCCGCCCAGAAGAAGATCGCTTCCTTCTCCGACACCGCCCTTGACAAGGTGCGCACGAAGGATCTTGGCGAGATCGGCAATGAGATCTCAAGCCTTGTGGTAGAGCTCAAGGGCTTTGATATCGATGAGGACGAAAAGAAGGGGCTGTTCGGCTGGTTCAAGAACACGGGAAACAAGATCACCGCCATGAAGGCCAAATATGACAGCGCCGAGGCGAACGTGGATAAGATCGCCGCCGCTCTGGAAAATCATCAGGTTCAGCTGATGAAGGACGTGGTGATGCTGGATAAGCTCTATGAAATGAACCTGAATTACCACAAAGAGCTTTCCATGTATATCATTGCCGGCAAGAAGAAGCTTCAGCAGGAGCGGAGCACCACCCTGGTGGAAATGCAGAATAAGGCCCGGCAGAGCGGCCTGGCGGAAGACGCCCAGGCGGCCAACGACTTTGCCCAGCTGTGCGACAACTTTGAAAAGAAGATCCACGACCTGGAGCTGACCCGCATGGTGAGCGTGCAGATGAGCCCCCAGATCCGCCTGGTGCAGAACAACGACA
>CAZNZS010000124.1:0-5126 GCA_964577585.1 uncultured Acutalibacter sp. | reverse complement strand
TGTACTGGAACAAGGAAAACACCACCATCAAGTCCATCAAGTGGATCTACAACGATGGCACGGATGCCCTGAAGAACTATAAGGACTGCATTGCCGGCACCATCGATGCCTGCGGCCTGAACAGCTCTGCTGTGGTCGAGGCTGAGAAGGACGGTTATATGGACAAGAACGTCTATACCACCTCCACCGGCACCAACTCTTACATGGGCTGGTTCAATGTCCGCCGCGGTTCCTGGACGAACTTCAACGACGAGAACGCCGTAGTCTCTCCCCAGACTGAGGAAGAGCGCGCCCGCACTGCTGTTGCCATGAGCAACGAGCATTTCCGCCGCGCCTTGGCTATGGGCTTTGACCGCAAGAGCTACAACGCCCAGAGCGTGGGTGACGATTTGGCGGAGCTGTCTCTGTCCAACGGCTACGTTCCCGGCAACTTCGTCTCTTTGAGCGAGGAAGTCACTGTTGAGATCAACGGCGAGTCCAAGACCTATCCCGCCGGCACCGATATCGGCCAGATCACTCAGGATCAGTTGGACGCTGACGGCGTCAAGCTCACCGTTTATAAGCTGGGCGCTTCCGAGAAGGGCCAGGGCACAGGCGACGGCTTCGACGGCTGGTACAATCCCGAGAACGCCAAAGCTGAGCTGGAACTGGCTATTGCCGAGCTGGCTGCCGCAGGCGTGACCGTGGACGCTGACAACCCCATTCAGATCGACTACCCCGAGGCAACTTACAATCCCACGGGTGTCAACATGGCCCAGGTGCTGAAGAAGAGCATCGAAGAGTCTCTGGACGGCAAGGTTCAGGTCAATCTGGTCAGCTGCCAGACGCAGGATCAGGAGACTGACACACAGTACAACTGCGAGATGGGCCTTGACTGCAACTATGACCTGTCTACCGGTTCCGGCTGGGGCCCCGACTACGGCGATCCCAGCACCTATCTCGATACCATGCTGCCCGACCATACCGGCTACATGGTAAGGAACCTGGGTATCTTCTAATCTGAGTTTAGAACCCCGCAGAACGAGATTTCGGAAAGACGTCAGCTCAGGCTGACCGAGCATACTTTCTATTGAGAAGGGAGATGGAGGTTATGCTCCATCTCCAATCTCTTATATTGACAGGTCTGAGAGGGCTGGCGAAAATTTTAGGATAAGCGAGTAGGGATATTATGGTAAAATACTTACTAAAGCGAATTCTGCATGGGTTAGTTTCCGTGGCGATTGTGGTTGCCATTGTCATGGTGCTGATTTACGGGCTTCTGAACCGGCAGCAGATCTTCAAGACCGACCAGACCTATGTGAAAATGTCCAACAATGCCCAGGTGGAATACCGGTACCGCAGATGGCAGGATTACGGCTATTTGGATTACGTGACCTATGCACAGTTCATTGACCAGAAGGTAAAGGACGGCGAGATCTCCCCTGAGAATCGGGACGCCTTGGCTTCCTTTGGGCGCAAGCCGGAGAATGATTCTCCCGAAGTGGCGGAGCTTGTCAAGGAATTTACGGAGACCTATGAAAAGCAGGGCTACACTGTGGAACGCCTGAACGCGAAAATGTCCAAGCGGAAGCTTGCAAAGGGCGGCCAGCAGCAGCTGTTCGCCTATCGGGACCACCCCCTTTACAACAGGCTGCTTTCCTATTTTGGCGGGCTGTTTTCCATCGATTCCATTCACTATGTGCCGGCGGAGAACGATATTGGGGAACGGGGGCTGACCTTTACCCTGTACGATCCTGTCTATGGCGGGGAAAAATTCTCTCCTGCCATCATCGGCAACGGCACGAAACATAAGTATCTTCTTTATTGTGATTCCAGTTTTCCATACATTCATCAGAATTTCTTTAATATCAACCTGGGAAAATCCTATTCCATTCAGACCGGCGTTGACGTGGCTCAGATGCTGACCACGTCCCAGGGCTCTTATGTGACTTCTCCGGTGCTTTACCCCACGGGCCATGAGGAGGTCAGCGCGGACGATCTCCATTCCGCTACCTATCAGGCCGGTTCCCTGGAGTCCTCCGATATGCTGAAGGACCGGTTTACGGATGACTACACCACTGTGATCACTGTGAAAAAGGGAATGTCGAAAATGGGCTTTTCCTTTGTGATCGGCATTCTCGCTACCTGTATGTCCTATCTTCTCGGTGTGCCCCTGGGCATTATCATGGCAAGGCATAAGGACAGCCTGATCGACAAGCTGGGCACGGTGTATATCGTGTTCATCATTGCGGTGCCGTCTCTGGCGTACATCTTCCTCTTTAAGGCTATCGGCGGTTCTCTGGGCCTTCCCACCACCTTTGATGTGGATTCCCGCAGTAAGCTCATGTACATTCTGCCCATCATCTCTCTTGCGCTGCCCGCGGTGGCCAACCTGATGAAGTGGCTCCGCCGATACATGATCGACCAGATGAATTCCGACTATGTGAAGTTCGCCCGGTCCGGCGGCCTTTCCGAAAACGAGATCTTCTTTAAGCATATTGCCAAGAATGCCGCCATCCCCATCATTCATGGCATTCCCGGCAGCGTGCTGTTTGCCATGACCGGCGCCATCATCACCGAACGTGTGTACACGGTGCCCGGCTGCGGCGATTTGCTGACCCGTGCCATCGGCGCTTACGATAACGGCGTCATCATCGGTATGGTGATGTTCTATGCGATTTTGTCCGTGGTGTCCATCATTCTGGGTGATATTCTCATGTCCGTTGTGGATCCCAGAATTTCCTTTACTTCGGAAGGCAGGTGAGCAGAATGAATCAGGAATTGATCGATTTGAAGTCCTTGGGGCTCCCCGAGGAAGAGCTGTTCTCCATCGTGCAGCACAGCGAAGAGGAATCCGAGAAGATCACTGCTCCCCGGTATTCCTATTGGCACTCCGTGTTTCGTGTGTTCTTCAAGAAGAAGATCAACATCATCATTCTGTGCCTTCTGGCCGTAGTGCTTCTTATGGCCTATGTGTATCCTTCCCTGATCCACTATGACCGGTTTGCCAATTTGAGCGATTCCACCGCCAAGCACCTGATGCCTATGGCGGCCATGGAAAAGTTCGGCTACAATCTCCACTGGATCCTGGGTGCCGGCGCTTCCGGTGAATCCACCTTCGATGCCATCTGGGTCGGCTCCAAGATATCCATTTCTCTTGCTCTGATCTGCGCTCTCATCAATATGACCATCGGCGTCCTGTTAGGGGCCGTGTGGGGCTTCTCCAAGAAGTTTGATATTTTCATGATGGAGATCTATAACATTCTGGCAAATGTCCCTTATGTGCTGTTGATTTCCGTGATGGTCATGCTGCTTTCCGCCAGCTTCTGGACCATGGTCTTTGCCATGACCGTTACCGGCTGGCTGGGCATAGCGTATTCGATCCGGGTTCAGGTCATCATTATCCGTGACCGGGAGTATAACCTGGCTTCCCGGTGTCTGGGCACTTCTATCTGGCGGATCGCCATGAAGAATATCCTGCCCTTTATGACCTCCATTATCGTGACCATGGCCGCCACCGAGATCCCCTCCTACATTTCTTACGAGGTGTTTCTTTCCTACATCGGGATCGGATTGTCCGACATGTCCCTTGGCCGGTTGATCTTCCAGGCCGAGGCTGCCATGGAGACCAGCGGCTGGCAGTTTGAGTTCTGGAGCCCTGTTGCCATTTCCGCCATCATTACCGTGGTTCTTTACGTGGTCGGCCAGAATCTGGGCGACGCGTCAGATCCCCGGACTCATATGTAAGGAGGGCGTGTTATGGAAGACAAAAAGGTATTGTTGTCCGTCAAGGACCTGGACGTGAAGTTCCGTGTCCGCGGCAGGATTCTCACCGCCATCCGGGGCATCTCCCTTGACATTTACGAAAACGAGTCCATCGCCATCGTGGGCGAATCCGGCTCCGGCAAGTCCGTGTTTACCAAAACCTTTGCCGGTATGCTGGATTCCAATGGCTTTGTCGATAACGGCTCCATCATCTTTAACGATGACGAGCTGGCCGATACCAAGGTCCATAACCGCGGCCTGGATAAAAGCCTGATTTCCCACGCAAAAAAGAAGCTTGATAAATTTTCAAAGCTGGAGCTTGGTGCCGAAACCTGGCGGAAGATCCTGGAGCTCAAATCAGAGCGCAGGCAGAAAATGTCTGTTTCCGAGGAAGCCCGGAAGGCATATGACGCCAAAAAGGAAGACATTGCCTACAGGCGGGCGGAAGCTTACAACCTGAAGCAGACTCTCGATTCCAAAAAGGACAAGGCAAAGATTAGGGAACTGTCTAAGGAACTTTCTGATCTGGACGCTGAGCTCAGGGCTCTCACAAAAGAGCACGATGCTCTCGTAAAGAAGAACAGAGACAGCGTAAAGCACGATGCCGTTTACAACAAGAGCTATCAGGAAAGGCTTTCCGAGCTTCAAACGAAGTATAGCGCGGAGTGCGAGGGAGCGATCACCGAAGAAACAAAAAAGCGCAATGAGATCCTGGCAAAGGAAATCTACCTTTCCGTGGGCCGTTACGGTCTTCACAAGCGGATCCAGCTCATCAATAAGCTGGTAAAAGAAGTGAAGAAGGCCATGATCCTGGGAGAGGATCCTCAGACGGATGAGGTCTTTGACCGGGTGGTGTTCCGCGTTCGGTATCTGGATGAAACGCCGGAATATCTCCACGGCACCTGCACCCTGAACCTTGCGAAGGTCCGGTATTCCAAAGACTGGAGCCAGATCCGCGGCCGCCGTATCGCTACGGTGTTCCAGGACCCCATGACTTCCCTGAACCCCATCATCACCATCGGCAAGCAGATCACCTCTATCATTTTGAAGCACCAGAACTGCTCCGAGGTAGAGGCCCGTGCCCGTGCTGTTGAGCGGATGAAGAAGGTTGGCATTCCCAATGCGGAAGCCCGCTTCGATGATTATCCCTTCCAGTATTCCGGCGGTATGCGCCAGCGTATCGTTATCGCTATCGCGCTGTCCTGCCAGCCCAAGATCCTGATCTGCGATGAGCCCACCACGGCGCTGGACGTGACCATTCAGGCCCAGATCATCAGGCTTCTGAAGGACCTGCAGAAGGAATTCGGGTACACCATCGTCTTCATTACCCATGACCTGGGCGTGGTTGCAAATGTGGCGGACCGTGTGGCCGTGCTTTATGC
>CAZNZS010000123.1:1269-5283 GCA_964577585.1 uncultured Acutalibacter sp. | reverse complement strand
ACAACTAGTTTGCCAAACTTCCCGGAAGATCTGCTCCACGGCGTCATCCAGGCTCAGTTCCTTTGTGAGAATCGTCTCCGGAATATTGGACAACAGGTCCTTTTCCACCCACCAGCGGCGCATATCCTCCTCGCCAAATTCTCCCCTGTTGGGCTTTGTCGCATGCCGGCGCAGAGTTTCTTCAAAAGAAATATCGTAGTAGTAGGCAAAAATGTTTTCACCATATTCTGCCACGGCAGCGTCAAACAACCTCTGATAGGCAGACGTGGGCAAGATCCCCTCTAAAATCGTGACTTCCGAATTTTGCCTACCGTATTTCAACAACTCAATCATCAAAGGCTCGGACTTTTCCACGCCTTCCCTGCCTCGAGTATGCAAAATCTCCATCCGCACCATGTCGTGAGAGATCCGCATGGAATTCGGTCCGAATTTCTCCTGCAGAAGCTTTGCAAGTGTGGTTTTTCCGCTTCCCGAATTACCTCTGAGAATGATCAGCTTTTTCACCGCTTTATTTTCCTTCTGCATAGTAAAGCACCTCTTTTCCAAGCGACTTCGCAAATTCTATCTCGCTTCTCGTGGAGCTGCCGATATAGCCATCCACATTTACAACAAATATGGCATCGGACAGCTTGATCTTTTCCCGGTGCATAGCGTTTAATGTAAAGAGCTCTTCCTCAGTATAGGCGTTTTCCCCCTGCCTTACGGGGTAGATAGGTGCCAGAACACAATTTCCCTGCAACTCCAGCCTTTCAGCGGTCTCTAGTATTTCCTTCTGAAACCGCAGGCTGCCGCATACGGTAATGATCTTCATCATTTCCTCCCACTATTTTGGCAGCACGATCTTCGGATCTTTTTTCTTCCGACGGTACAGCACAAAGCGTGAGCCGATAACCTGCACCACATCGCCTCCTGTCTGCTCCGCCAGCTCCTCCGCCGCCTCCCGCGAAGAAACAGGAGAGGAATCCGGCAGAACCCGGCCCTTGATAAGCTCCCGCTTTTCCAAAGCCGAATCCGCCTGCTTTACGATCTCCGGACCCATGCCGGATTTTCCCACCATCAGAATGGTGTCTTCCTTTACCGCCAAAGAGCGCAGATACGCCCGCTGTTTGCTGGTTAACATAATTTTTCTTCCTTTCCGCTGTCTGCAGTTCTGCTG
Source organism: uncultured Acutalibacter sp. (assembly GCA_964577585.1). Classification (GTDB taxonomy): domain Bacteria; phylum Bacillota; class Clostridia; order Oscillospirales; family Acutalibacteraceae; genus Acutalibacter. Next base: position 4,127 of record CAZNZS010000123.1, on the reverse strand, counting down.
TTTTACAGCTTTAACACACTGACGATCTCTTCACCACACATCTGGCCGTTTTCCGAAAAGCCCGCCTTTTCATAAAGGGCCTTTGCGTGCTTATTTTCCGGTTCATAGGAAAGCCAGCCGTATTCCGCCTTGCCGCAGGGAAAGCTTCGCATGTAATCAATACAAAGCGCCAGCGCCTTTTTTTCCCAGGCCCTTCCCCTGATGCGCCCTGTCGATCATAAACCGCCAAAGGCAGTAATTTCCTTCCGATACCGGCGGTTCTTCCTCATCTCCCGCCGGACCGAAGCCGAACATGACAAAGCCTACCGGCACTCCTTCCTCATAAATTCCAAAAGGCAGTGCTATATACCCGGAAGCAGTAGCAGCATAAGCTTCCAAAATGCTTATATCATTGGGCGCCACAAACTCTTTCTGCTCCGGTTGGACCTTCAGATCAAGAAGCTCCCACAGATTGGTGAGATCCACCTTTTTCAGTTCCATGTCTTTTTTCCTCTCTAAAATTGCTTTCGGTCGGAGAGGGAAGAAGGCTTTTTCATTGAATTTACATAACTTATTTCTCTCTCCGCTTGTAACAGACGATCTCCGGATCAGAGCCGTTACAGCCGTATTCGCACACCAGCAAATAGTTCTCATCAGCGGTGAGGCCATAGCAGCGGTCTGAACCCTTCTTCTCCACCTGGTTTCCCCAATAGATGCGCTTGTCGTCCCACAGTTTTACCTTCTGCCCACCTGGCAGGGTGTACTCCAGATTGATAAAAGCCCCCGGCAGGGCGTTCAGATAGGTGATCTCAGGCATATCCTCAATCCCAAGGGCGTTGAATTCCCGAAACAGCTGTTCCCTCGCATCGCAGCCTTCGAAAAAGTGGCAGCTTTCACAGCCGCTTTTCTCGACATGAGCGGCGGCACAGGCATAGATCACGCATTTCCCTTCTCCGCCGATCTTTTCACAACCCGGGCAGGTTTCCTTTTCGGTGCATTCTCCGCAATCCAAGCCGCATTTTGCTTTCATACTATCCTCCAGCCTTTCTTTACATAATTTCGTTTACATAATTTATTGAACTTCTTCTTTCTGATACGCATATCCAAAATGAATGGGCGGCGCTGTTACGGAAAGATAGATAAACTCTGCGTCACTGTCATTCAAAAGCCCGTGAATTTCCCGCTCTGCAAACCGTACAACATCGCCGGCCTGAAATTCCTTCTCTTTCCCATTGCAGAGCAACAACCTGCCCCGGCCTCGCAACGCATACCACACCTGTTCGGAAGTCTCATGGATATGTCTGGGCTGGCTGACGCCCGGTTCTACGTGGACCTCTGTGATCGTCACTCTTTCACTGGACGAATTGTCAGGATTCAATAGCTGCCGGGACGACACACCTGGATTGGACATGCTGACAATTTTGCTTTTTTCTATATACTCCATGGTTTTCACCCATTTTCCCGATGGCTTTCCAAATACTCTTTCAGCTTTTTTTCAAACTCCTGGAAAGCAAAGCCGCGATGACTGCGGGCGTCTTTTTCCTCATTGCTCATTTCTCCGAATGTGCGGTCCTCCTGCTCAAAAATGGAATCATAGCCAAAGCCGTTTTCTCCCCGGGATTCAAAGGCGATAGTACCAAAGCATTTTCCCTCGGCGTCGATCCTGTCGCCGTTTGGAAACACCGCGCATACTGCGCTGACAAAATGAGCGCCCCGCTGTTCCTTGGGCACGTCCTTCAGCTTTTCCAGAACAGTCAGCCGCCTTTTGCCCGGATCGGCAAACCTGGCGGAATAGATCCCCGGCGCGCCGTTCAGATAGTCCACGCATAGGCCGGAATCGTCTGCCACGGCGGGAAGGCCCGTTTCCCGGCAGGCGGCCTCCGCCTTGATAAAAGCGTTTTCCGCAAAGGTCTTTCCTGTTTCGTCGGGCTCGGAGATCTCGGCCATCACCGCCTCTATCCCCATGGGCTCCAGCAAGCGCTGAAACTCCACTACCTTTCCCTTATTGTGAGTAGCGATAACAAATTTCATATTTTCTGTCCCCTTTAGAAGTTCTCTTATTCCTGCTTTTCCCGGTTTTCCACCGTTACAAGAAGATTTCTGATCAGACGCTGGCTGTCCCTGTCCAGCTCCCTGTCATCCCGCCAGACGTACAGCTCCGGCAGCAGATCGGAAACAGCTTCGTTGTTATCCAGCCGCTTGAGGATTTCGTCCGCAAAGACACGGAAGCGCTTTTCCTTTTCCTCGGGGCTTTCCTCCGGCTTCTGCGGGGGAACTTCCGGAGTAGATTCGGTTTCTGCTTCCTCCTGATCAAGTACCGGGGAAGCTTCCGGCTCCTGAGCCTCTTCCTGCCCGCCGCTTTCTTCCATCTCAAACAAAGCGTCCGCAAAGGCGGAAGCGTCAAAGGGCTGCAGGTCGTCCACCTGTTCGCCCACGCCGATAAACTTTACCGAAAGGCCCAGCTCCCGCTTGATGGGCAGCACCACGCCGCCCTTGGGGGTGCCGTCCAGCTTGGTCAGCACAATGCCGGTGATCCCGGCGGCGCTCTGGAACTCCCTGGCCTGGTTCACGGCGTTCTGGCCGGTGGCGGCGTCCAGCACCAGCAATGTCTCCCGGTCACAGCCGGGCAGCTCCCGGTCAATGATCCGGGAGATCTTGGAAAGCTCGTCCATCAGGTTCTTCTTGTTGTGCAGCCGCCCGGCGGTATCGCAGATCACCACGTCACAGCCCCTGGCCTTTGCGGCGGCAATGGTATCAAACACCACGGCGGCAGGGTCTGCCCCCTCGCCGTGCTTGATGATGGGCACCTCCGCCCGCTGGGCCCAGACCTCCAGCTGCTCGATGGCGGCGGCGCGGAAGGTATCGGCAGCTCCCAGGAT
>CAZNZS010000123.1:0-1259 GCA_964577585.1 uncultured Acutalibacter sp. | reverse complement strand
ATCACGGATTTCCCCTCCGCTTTCAGCCGGGCAGCCAGCTTGCCGATGGTGGTGGTCTTCCCCACGCCGTTGACGCCGATCACCAGGATCACCGAGGGCTTGGTGGTAAGGTGCAGGGTATCGTCCCCCCGGAGCATTTCGGCAATGATATCCCGCAGCTCGTCCATAATGCAGGCGGGATCGGTGATCCCCTTCTCCTTGATCCTGCCCCGGAGCGCATCGGTGATGCAGGTGGCGGTCTCCACCCCCACATCGCCCATGACAAGCAGCTCTGTGAGTTCTTCAAAAAGCTCCTCGTCGATTTTTGTGAAGGAGTGGAGCATCTGCGAGATCTGCCCGCTGATGTTGTCCCTGGTTTTCCTCAATCCGTCCCGAAGTTTTTCCAAAAAGCCCATGGTATCACGTTCCTTTCTTAATACTGTGTAAAACCTGCCGAATCGGTTACCGGTTCATCAGGATCAAAACCGCAAAGCTCACAGCTCCCGCTATCGGAGCAAGGATCGCCACTGCGCAGCGCACTTTCCTTTCCTCGTTTCCGCACAGCCGATACAGCCCCCGGCACAGCAGCACGCCTGAGAGACCGCCCAGGCCATTGAGGATCACGTCGTCAATATCTCCAACGCCGAGCATGAAAGCAAACTGAAGTATCTCCGCTGCTGCGCTGACCGCTGCGACCAGCAGGGCGTTTCTCCAGATTTCCTTTTTCCTGTTCAGCAGCGTGCTGTACACGCCCAGAGGAATGAAGATCACGATATTTCCCAGCAGATTGCTGAGGGCAAGCCCACGCAAAAATGCAGGATCCGTTGTGCCGGATACCAGATCGGTGCCCGTCAGGTAGCTGATGACCCCACGCAGAGGAATCAGGTTAAAGGCTCGGGTGGAATGATGCTGCCGAAACAGGATCAGAACCAGAAGCACGAGATAGAGGGCAAAGACTGTATAAAGCAGCAGATTGACAGCGAAATCTTTTTTCTTCTGCATCGTGCGCCCTCCTTTCTCTGTTTTCGCTTTTGTCGTAAATATTCGGGTAAACTTTCATTTATCTGTCCTTCTCCAGAATCCAGCATCTAGAATCCAGAATCCAACACCTAATCTAACAACTAACTACTCACAACTAACAACTTATGTACCGAACTCCGCCGCTTCCTCCGTCTTCAATGCCAGGAGCTTGGAAATGCCTTCGTCCTGCATGGTCACGCCGTAGAGCATATCGCTGCCCTCCATGGTGCCCCGGCGGTGGGTGATGGCGATAAACTGGG
>CAZNZS010000122.1:0-5421 GCA_964577585.1 uncultured Acutalibacter sp. | reverse complement strand
TCTCCGCTTCGCTCCGGTCGGTGATGGGCGTGCCCCACTGGGGCACATCACCCCTTGGCGGGGGAGGTCAAGGGCACCGCAAATTCCACTTTACCTGTTTACCTCCGGTTTGTCCGTGCGGCCCAGCAGATAATCCACGGAACAGTCCAGATAATCAGCGATACGTGCAAGGCTATAAGAAGCCATGCCTTTTTTATCGTTGATTTGGCGAATGGCGTTTACCCCCAAATCACAGCTTATTAAGACCTTTTCCATACTTATTTTTTTTGACTTGCACATAGCTTTTATTCGATCCTTTGTTTCTTGTGAACAGTACACAAAATACCACATCCTTTTTGTATAGCCATACGAAGCAACGAAATTTCGGTTAAAGCGCTTGATTTAAACGAAAATTCGTTGTACAATATAGCTGCAAGCAATCGCTGATAACAGAATACCACGAAAAAGAGGTTGAAACAATGAACAAAGAACGGAAAAACAGAGAAAGAAAAGAGAATATGCCGCCGGAAAAACCCTGTTGCGGCTCCTGCGCTTATTTTATCCGGCATTCTGTCTTTCAATGGAAAGATCAGGAGGCGCAGTATATTCCCTGCGGCTGGGGTCATTGTCTGCTTCGGAAATTGCGGCACTGCCTGACCTTGAACGCCGCGCCCTGCGAAAAATACAAGCGCCGGTCCCAGCCAGTCCGTTTCCATGTGAAGCAGAGAAAAGGAAATGTCCCTGAAAAGAGAGCCGTAAGGCTTCCTTTCCCGGAGGTGATCCTGTGAAACGGTGGAAAAAGACAGCATCAGAGCCTTGCTGCGGCTCCTGTTCCCGCTTTGTCCGGCATTTTGTACCGCTGCGGGGGCCGAAGGACAAGCGTTTTATCAAATGCAGCTGTGGGCACTGCGCCTGTCATCCGGAAAAGGGCTGCTATGCAGACAACACCGCTCCCTGCAAGGAGTATCAACCGGGCTGTGAGCCTGTTACCCTGCGCCTGAAGCGCCACGCCTTTCAAAGGTGAAGGGAGGCAAGAAGTAAGAGTATGCCATTTCTTCCTTGCGCCGAAGGCGTTACCATCATCCAGAATCTAGCATCCAACATCTAAAGGACGAGATTCTTCGCCTTCGGCTCAGAATGACAGTGGAACAGTGCGATAAATTGGAATTTGACGCACTGACGAATAGCACAAAACCCTTGCCTCCCCTGAAAGGGGAGGGGGACCGCCGGATGGCGGTGGAGGGGTTTTACCGCTGCAATTGTACGACCCCCCAGCCACGGCTTCGCCGTGACAGTCCCCCTTTCAGGGGGGCCAAGGGGTGGGTGCTAAATTCCAATTTAGCTGCCATTTCCCTGCTTTCCTTCTGGCATCCTGAATTTCTAATTCCTAATTGCTAATTACTCTTCCCCTAAAAGCTCTTCGGAAAGGGTGCTCCATTCCGTCAAAAGCCGCTCCGCTTTTTCATGGAGAACTGCTATCTGCTCCGTAGCCTCTGTGATGGCTTCATAATCTGCGGAGATTGCCGGATCCTCCAGCTTTTCTTCCAGAGCATGCAAAGCCCGGTCGTTTTCCTCGATCTCCTGCTCCAGCCGGGAAAGGGCGGAACGTTTTTTTCTAAGCTCAGCCTCCCGCTCCTTGCGGAGCTTATAGAGATTCACCTTGGGTTCGGCCTTCTTTTCCTCCTGGGCTTCCAATGCCTCCCGCTTTTCCAGGTAATAGTCGTAATTGCCGTGATACAGCGCCGCCCCGGTTTGGCCGAGCACATAGACCTTATCCGCCAGCTTATTGATGAGATAGCGGTCGTGAGACACCACAAACAGGGTGCCGTCATAGCCGGAAAGAGCGTCCTCCAAGGCTTCGCAGGAGCCGATATCCAGGTGGTTGGTGGGCTCGTCCAGCAGCAGGAAATTTGCCTTGGAAAGCATGAGCTTTAACAGCAGCACCCTGGCCCGCTCTCCGCCGGAAAGGCCGCCGATGGGCTTATAGACGTCCTCCCCCTTGAACAGGAACACCGCCAGAGCGCTTCGCACCTCGGTTTGGGTCATGCGGGGGTGGAGATCCCAAATCTCATCGATCACGGTTTTTTCATCGTGCAGGCTCAGCTGAGACTGCTCGTAATAGCCGATATCCACCCCGGCGCCGACCCGCACAGATCCGGTATCCTGCCGGTACTGCCCCAAAAGGATCTTGAACAGGGAGGTCTTTCCGCAGCCGTTGGGGCCTATGAGGAATATTTTCTCTCCGCGTTTTATTTCCAAATTTACATTCTGAAACAAGGGACTGCCGCCGTCAAAGGAAAGGGAAAGATCCTCGGCGGTGAGCACATCGTCGCCGCTGCGGCGGCTGGCGTGGAATTGGAAGCGGATGGCTTCCGGGTCCTGCTCTGGCTTTTCCAGGGTGGCCTCCAGCCTGTCGATCTGCTTCTGCTTGCTGGCGATGGTCACATAGTTTCGCTCCTGATTCCATCTGCGCTGCTGCTCAATGATCCCCTCAATGCGGTGGATCTCCTTTTGGGTGCTTTCATACACCCGCTCCATGGCAAGGCGCTTTTCCTCTTTCAGGGCCAGGTATCGGGTATAATTTCCCTTGTAGGAATCAAGATGCGTTCCCTGAAGCTCCAACGTGCGGGAGGTCACCTTGTCCAGAAAGTAGCGGTCGTGAGAGATCACGATGTAGGCGCCGGTGTAATTCTTCAGAAAATCCTCCAGCCACTCCACGGAATTGATATCAAGATGGTTGGTAGGCTCGTCCAAAAGCAGCAGGTTCGCCCCGCCTAAAAGCATTTTGGCAAGCTGCAGCTTGGCCTTCTGCCCGCCGCTTAATACCCCTACCCGGTTTGTGAGCTGCTCCTCCGTAAAGCCCAGCCCCATTAAAGCGCTTCTGGCCCTGGCCCGGCAGGTAAGGCCGCCGCCATCCACAAAGCGGTCGTTGAGCTCCGTCTGGCGCAGGATCAGCCTTTGCAGCTCTTCTTCCGGAGGATTTTGGGAGAGCAGGGTGTTTAAATCCTCCAGCTCCCGTTCCATCTGAAGCAGAGGGGCAAACACGGTCATGACCTCTTCCAGGGCCGTTTTGTGAAAATCCCGGCAGACATGCTGCTCCATATAGCCCAGCACAGTTTCCTTCGAGAACACAACAGACCCGTCATCGGGGGTATATTCCCCGGTGAGCACCTTGAACAGGGTGGTTTTTCCGCTGCCGTTGACGCCCACCAGCCCGACGCGTTCCCCCTTCTGCATTTCAAAGGTAACGTTTTCTAAAATCACGGTCTCCCCAAAGCTCTGGGTAATATTGTTTACCGTTAAAATCGCCATACTGGTTTCATCCTAACAAAACAAGAATACAGCTCTTATTATAGGGGAAAAGGGAAAAATCCGCAAGGGGCAGAGGACTCGCTTTCTGCTTTTCTCTTGGAAAAGCACGGCCTTCATGGTAAAATGGAGCTGCGGCACAGGTGGATTTCTCAGATACGGCGTTCGTTTTTACCTTGGCCGAGGCGGAGGGATAAAAAGGGGGCGTGTTTTCTGAAAAAGTATACGCCGGCTTTGCTGATTTTCGGAAAAAACCTGTACTCTTTTGCCCGGAAGGTGTATGATAAGTTTATAAAAAATCGGGAAAAGCGTAAACGGAGAAGGAGCGATGCCAATATGAAACGGGAAATGGAGCAGGCTATGAAAATCATGGAGGGGCGGTTTGGCTGCGATACCCTGATCGCGCTGGCCACGACGCAGGGGGAGATCCCCTTTGTCAGAACGGTAAACAGCTATTATGAGAACGGCGCGTTTTATGTGATCACCCACGCCTTGTCAGATAAAATGAAGCAATTGGGGAAAAATCCCCGTGCCGCAGTCTGCGGGGATTGGTTTACTGGCCATGCCCTGGGGGAAAGCCTGGGATGGATCTGCCTTCCGGAAAACAGGGTGATCGCGGATAAGCTGCGGACGGTATTTGCCGAATGGTACGACAACGGGCATATCGATGAAAAAGATGAAAATACCGTTATCCTGAAGCTTTGTCTGACAGACGGTGTGCTGGCGGACCATGGCGCATGGTATCAAATGGATTTCACCGCTTAAAGGAAGAAGCGCTTGTTGACGGAGAGGAGGGCTCTTTTTGAAAACCGGCATCAGCACCGCGTGCCTTTACCCCATGGAGACCGAGCAGGCGCTGAAGCTTCTTCTTTCCATGGGATACCGAAGATTTGAGGTGTTTTTAAATGCCTTTGAGGAAATGGAAAAGCCGTTTCTTCATGAGCTTCGGGCACGGGCAGAGGAATACGGCGCTGTTTTTTGCTCTGTCCATCCGTTTACAAGCCCCATGGAAAGCCTGCTGCTTTTCGGGGAATATGGGAGGCGCACGGAAGAGGGCTTCCGGCTTTATCACCGGTATGCGGAAGCGGCGGCCTGTCTTGGCGGGGAATATGTGGTGATCCACGGCCAGCGCAGGGAAGCGGGCTCCCTTTCCGACGAGGCTTATTGGCAGCGTTTCGGAGAGCTTAATCGGTTTCTTTCAGATACCGGCGTCAGGCCCGCCCAGGAAAATGTGCGCGACCACAGGAGCTGTTCCCCCGATTTTATCCGGGGAATGCGGGAATACCTGGGGGAAGACAGCGCCTTTGTACTGGATATCAAGCAATGCGTTCTTTCAGGCTGCTCCGTGGAGAAAATGGTAAGCGCAATGGGAGACAGGCTTTCCCATGTGCATCTCAGCGACCATAAGGAGGGCTCCCCATGTCTTCTGCCCGGCGAGGGCGAGTTCGATTTTGCCGGGTTTCGGCGGCTTCTGGAGGGAATGGGGTACTCCGGCTCCCTGGTGACCGAGGTATACCGGAAGAATTTTTCTTCTCCCGCAGAGCTGGAAACGGCCCGCGGGGCAGTGGAAAGCCGGTTTTAGAGGTTTTTTTCACGATTTTCTTGCTTTTTCCATATCTTGTAGTGTATAATGAAAAAAATAGCAGGACGTGTATAAATTCAGGAGGTGCCTTTCAGTGAAATGCCCATTCTGCGGTTATACGGAAAGCCGCGTGATCGATTCCCGCCCTACCGATGAGGGAGAGCGCATTCGCCGCCGTCGTGAATGCCTGAAGTGCGCAAAGCGCTTTACCACCTATGAGATCATCGAAAGCGTTCCCATCGTGGTCATCAAGAAGGATAAATCCCGGGAGACCTTTGACCGGAACAAGCTCTTGAACGGCTTGCTTCGCGCCTGTGAAAAGCGCCCTGTTTCAGTGGATACCCTGGAGCGCATCGTAGACGAGATCGAGAACCTGCTTCAGAATTCGCTGGACCGAGAGGTTTCTTCTCAGCGCATCGGCACGTATGCCATGGAGAAGCTGAAAAATGTTGACGAGGTCGCCTATGTGCGCTTTGCTTCCGTCTACCGTCAGTTCAAGGATATCAACAGCTTCATGGAAGAGCTGAGCAAGATCATCAGCACAAAGAACA
>CAZNZS010000121.1:0-5476 GCA_964577585.1 uncultured Acutalibacter sp. | reverse complement strand
TCCCCTTCCTTCAGCTCCCAGTCCGCCACAAATTTCTTTACGGCGTCGATGGAAACAGGCTGGTCGATCTTGCCACGGGTGCACTCGTCTTCGCAGCGCTTGTTGCACACACGGCCGCAAACCGCCGGGAAGGGGTTCTCTGTCTTGATCATGGCCAGAGCGTCACGGTATTTTCCGTCTCTTGCCAGCTTCAGATAGGCCTGGATCGGCACATGAGCAGGACACGCCGCCTTGCAGGGGGCGCTGCCGCTCTCATAGGTATTGGACATTCTGGCGGTATCCCGGTATTCTTCGTCCCAGGCGTATTCTCCCCATTTGATTTTATCGGGAAGCACGGCATGGGGATATTTCATTTCGGAGCCATCCTTTTTGCAGAGCTTCTGGCCCAGCTTTACAGCGCCGGCAGGACAGGATTCCACGCACTTGCCGCAGGCCACGCAGTTTTCCTTTTCCACCTTGGCGGTGTAGGAGCTGCGGGAAAGGTTGGGGGTGTTAAAGAGCAGAGAGGTCCTCAGGGCGTTGCAGATCTTCACATCGCAGTTGCAGATATCAAAAATCTTGTTTTCGCCGTCGATATTGGTGATCTGATGCACAAATCCGTTTTTCTCGGAAAGCTCCAAAATTTCCAGAGCACGTTCCTTGGTGATATAGTGGGCCCTGCCGGTCTCCACGGTATAGTCCGCCATATCGCCAAGCTGAATGCACCAGTCGTCCACATCGTCCGCGCAGCCGTCGCCCAGAACAGCCCGGGAAGCGCGGCAGGAACAAATGCCCGCGGAAATGTGGCCTTCATATTTCTGGAGCCAATAGGAGATGTGCTCCAGATCGACAGACTGATTTTCAGCCTCGATGGCCTTTTCCACGGGGATCACGTGCATGCCGATACCGTCGCCTCCGGGAGGGATCATCTGGGTGATGCCCGCCAGGGGGATAAAGGTCATGCGCTCAAAGAAGGAGGCCACCGCGGGGTTCTTTTCGATGCGGTCCACGCTGGAGTTGAACAGTTCTGCGGAACCGGGAACATAGAAGGGCAGCCGGTACCGCTTGATGCGGGGCTTATCCTTCAGTTCCCCGTAGTGGTCGTAATTATCGCCGTAATCGTATTCCAGAATACCGATCACGGACATCTGCTCCAAAACCTCTCTCAGGTGAGTAGGCTCCACCTCCGGGTTCATCTTCACAAGCTCTTCGAAAACATAGTGCTTGCGCAGCTTCATCTTGTTGGCAATATCGCACATTTCCGGCGTGAGGACCTCACGGAGGCCCCAATATTCCGGATCGTTTGAATCAATGCCGAGGATCTTGTGGGGAGCGGCGTCAGTGATCTTCCGGCCCAGCTTCAAATACCGTTTATCGGCGGGGGTCTCCCCCTGATACTTGCTGATTATTTTGTCGTTTTGCTTTGGCATTTCCTGCCCTCCTTGCATTTTTCCACAGCGGCGGTGAAATACTCTGCCGCCAGATCCATATTCTCCCCTGTCTTCGCAGAAACGGGGATCACTTCGGCCTGAGGATTCCGGTATCCGATATTTTTTTTGCAGCTCTCCAGGTCAAAGTCAAAATAGGAAAGGGTATCGATCTTATTGATGAGTGCCAGGCCGCATTTCTCATAGATCAGCGGATATTTCAGAGGCTTGTCGTCCCCCTCGGGTACGGAAAGGATCGTCACGCTGAGCTGAGCGCCTGTTTCATATTCCGCGGGGCAGACAAGATTGCCCACGTTTTCCAGGAAAATGAGATCCAGCGCTTCCAGATCCAGCGCGTTTAAGCCCTGGCGGGTCATGCCGGCGTCCAGGTGGCACATGCCGTCCGTGTGCAGCTGAACGGATACACAGCCGGTCTTTTCCGCAACGCTTACGGCGTCCACTGTGGAATCGATATCCGCTTCCAGAACAGCAATACGGTATTTTTCCCGAAGCCGCTGTATCAGACCGATCAGGGTGGTGGTCTTCCCCGCGCCGGGAGAAGACATCACGTTCACAAGCAGAACGCCCTGTTCCGTCAATTCCTGCCGCAGCTTTTCGGCTTCCCGGTCGTTATTCTCGAAGACGCTTTGGGACAGAAGGATGGTCCTCACCTGTTCCACACGCACCCCGCCTTTCTCTTATTTACTGAAAGAACCTTCTTACCAGATCACGGCTGTATTCCACGGTTTCCTCCATATCGCCGAAGGACATGACCTCACCGGCGTAATAGGTGGAATCCTTGCCCTGCATGGCTTCTACCTTATCGTACCAGCCGTCGGCGTAATCCTTGGAGGAAACATGGGGGAAGTAATACCAGTCGTCAATACGCTCCACGGATTCTACCTTCCTGCCGCAGATCTCCATATCCTTCAAGGTCGTATCCCGGGCCAGCTCAAAGGGCACATCCTCCATGCCCTCGTGGTTCCGGAGGGTAAAGGTGACAAGGGGCTGATCGTCGGCATCGGGCCAGCGGTGATAGAAGACCATCAAATGGCCGCGTGTCTCGTTGGTCATGTTCTCAAAGAAATAGTAGGAGATATCAGGGCAGTTGCCTTCCGCGGTGCGGACAGCCATGGTGAAGTATTCCTTGTGCTGAATCTTCGAGAACAGCTCTTTTTCCTCGTCCCGGGGATCGCCATAGCCAAGGAACAGCTCCAGCGGCGTGCAGATGATCAGGCGGTCGAATTCCTCTACCTTGCCGTTTACGGTGACAAAGACCTTGCCGTCTTTCCGTTCGATGCCGGTGACTTCACTGTTCAGCAGAGCGGGATGCTTCAGATGAGCGTTTACCCCTTCCCAAATGGACTGGGTGCCGTTCTTCCAGGTCCAAAGCTTACCGGTGGAAAGGAACTGCCTTACGGTAAAGGAATCCAGATATTTCACAACATAAGCAGCGGGGATCTCGTCAAAATAGCCATAGCCGAAGGAGGTAAAGGGGCCCTTCCACACCAGGGTGGCGTCCTCGCACTTATTGAGCTTCAAAAACTCGGAGAAGGGCATGGAAAGATCCTTCAGATTGGGATTCTCCCCCTCGATATGGGCAAGCTTCATTTCGGGAGAGGGACAGGGGCCTTCATACCTGCCCTGGGCCACGCCCCGGTGACCGTTGACATCGTAGCCCTTATACTTTGTATTCAGAAGCTTGGAAAGCTTGTTCATCTTCATGACCTTTTTCAGAAGCGCCAGCTTGGAAGACTTCTGGGGAGTTCCGTCGGTCTCCATAAAGCGGCGTCCCATAGGCGGGCCGTCAAGATGGGAGGTTCCGCCGAACTCTTCACACTCGTGTACCGCGAAATAAGTTTCGCAGCCCATAACGGCTCCCATTTCAATGGTGCGGTCTCCCCAGGTGCCATCCTTGCTTTTTACCTTCATCATGGGAGAAAGGCATTTGCCGCCTACCCGGCCGGTCTTCTCATAGATCACATAGTTGTCATACCCGGCCTTTTCCAGATACATAGCCGTGCTTGTTCCGGCGGGTCCGCCGCCGATGATGCAGATACGAATGTTCTTATCCATTTTGTTTTCCTCCTGAACCCTTTCAAAATAATTTTTATGCCTTCAGGCAGGCTGCCCTCACGCATTTTTGACAAGCTCGATCTCCCGGCGGAGGTACTGCTCCACCTCGTCCACTCCCGCTCCGGTCAAAGCAGAGGTATAAAAGACCGGAATTCCCGGATTGCGCCCGGATATGTTTTCCTTTGCCCTGTCAAGAGAAAAGTCAAAGGCAGGCGCGGTATCGGCCTTGGTGACCGCCACAGCCGAAGCCACCTGGAACATCAGCGGATATTTCAGGGGCTTATCGTCCCCCTCCGGCACGGAAAGCAGCACCAGGTTCTTCGCGGCGCCCGTGTCAAATTCCGCCGGACAGACAAGGTTCCCGATGTTCTCCAGAATGACCACGTCCAGGCCCTCAGGGTCCAAAGCGTTCAGGGCTTCCCGGGACATCTGCCAGGTGATATGGCAGGCCCCGCCGGTGTGCATTTGGATGGTCTTTACGCCAGTCCCGGCCACCGTTTGGGCATCTACGGCAGAATCGATATCCGCCTCGATCACGCCAATGCGGTAATCGCCTTTCAAGCGGCGGATCAGCTCCAGCAGCAGAGTGGTTTTTCCGCTGCCCGGCGCGGACATGACATTGAGATAAAAGATTTTCCGCCTTGCCATCTCTTCCCGTATTTCACAGGCGCGGGCGTTATTCCTGGAGGTGATATCTTCTTTTATTTCCACGACCGGCAGGTCATACGCCGATTTTTGTTCCAATCCGCACCACCTCTCAATTATTTATATTGCTTATAAGACCATGGTACCACTGATTCAATCGAAAATCAACAAAAGTTTGACAAAAATCGACAAGTTTTTATTGCTGGATGATAGATTCTTTCCAGTATTTGATCCTGAACCGCACTGATTCTATTTGTTCAGAAGCGGCAAAGGGCATTGAAATCGCAAGGGCAGAGCGCGCTCCCAGCCTTTGCCGCTCCTTCGTCGTAAGGGGCCGCCTGAGGGGGTAACTGTCGATTTCTCATTCCTGATTGCTCATTTTCCAAATGCCCTTATCTAACATCTAACTACTAACATCCAACATCTAAAAAGGGAGCCCGCCCGAAGGCGAACTCCCCAAAATACATTTTATTTCAGATCAAGGCTGACTCAGCTTTTCCTTCGTCTCGTCCGGCAAAGGAGCCTCAGCCCCCTGTTCCCCGGCAGTCTCCGGAGAAGCAACGCTTTCCCCGGAAGAGGAAACCTTCGCGGGAAGTTCTTCTTCCTTTCTGCCGCCGGGCAGAAGCGTTCCGTCCATGACCTCCCGGAATTCGCTGCCGTCCAGCTTTTCCTTCTCAAACAGAACGCCGGCCAGACGGTGGAGCTCATCGATGTGGTCCTTCAGGATCTGCTCTGTCTTCTGATAGGCTTCGGAAATGATGCTCTGGATCTCGGCGTCTATCTCGGAAGCGGTCTGCTCTGAATAGTTGCTGACATGACCCATTTCCTTCCCCAGGAAGGGATTGGAGGAATCGCTTCCGTAAGTGATGGGGCCCATGCGCTCGCTCATGCCGTATTTTGTCACCATAGCCCGGGCGATCTTTGTGGCCCGCTCGATATCGTTGGAAGCACCGGTGGAGATATCGTCCAGCACCAGAGCCTCAGCTACACGGCCGCCGAGCAAGACGATGAGCTCTTCCTTCATTTCGTTCCTGCTCTGATAAGAGCGGTCCTCCGTGGGAAGGTGCATCGTATACCCTCCGGCCATGCCTCTGGGGATGATGGAGATCTGGTGGACCGGATCCTGAGTCTTGCAGTAATAGGTGGCGATGGCATGACCTGCTTCGTGATAGGCGGTCAGCTTCTTTTCCTTCTCGCTCATGACACGGCTCTTCTTCTCCGTACCCACCACCACCTTGATGGTGGCCTCTTCGATCTCTTCCATGGTGATGGCCTTATGGTTTTTCCGGGCAGCGAGCAGGGCAGCCTCGTTGAGCAGGTTTTCCAGATCCGCTCCGGTAAATCCGGCG
>CAZNZS010000120.1:2036-5587 GCA_964577585.1 uncultured Acutalibacter sp. | reverse complement strand
TGCAGACCCAGGCCTTCGGCGTGCGGGGCAGGGCAGGCGACCTGGTGCTTTCCCCGAAGCTTACCTCAGAGCAGTTTGACGCCGAAGGGATGGCGGAGATCTCCTGCACCGGCGCGGGACACGCCCTGAAGGTCTGGTTTGAAAATACGGAAAAGCTGGATTGGGGGCAGTATGAGATCGGCTCGGTAAGCCTTGGAGAACGGGCCTGGACAGGGCAGGGCACAGAGCTTGTCATTCCGTCGCAGGAGCTGCCGGACGGGCCCCTTTCGCTGGTGGTCAAATTGGTTCCCGGGCGCGCGTAAGCCTGTGAAGCGCGGCCTGCGGCCAAGGGCGAACGACAGCCGCGTCTCAGAGCAGGCTCGTCAAGCTGTGTTTTCTTCCTCCAATCATGCACCGATTTGATGTTTGGTTTGCTTTGAGAGCGCAATGTGAGAATAAAAAAAATCACCTGACTTTGCCGGAACGTCAAGAGCTCCGGCAATGCCAGGTGATTCAGTTTTATTTCCTTACCACAGGCAGGTAAGCGTAACCCGACGTATGCTCGAAGGTATCGAACACCTCCAACTCCTGTGCTCCGTTTTGAGCCATTTCAAATCCGTGCGAGGGCATGAAGTAATTTCTGATGTACGCGAAAAGCTCCCATATTTCGCATTTTTCCTTGCTGAGAAGCCGCGCGGAATCTTTGCTTGTGTATGCCCGAATATACAGCGAGGCGGGGTTTTTAAATACGTCTACACCGTCAGGCTGATCTTCTGTCATGACCTCCCGCACAAACCCGTATGCGCGCTGTTTTCCTGCGAGCCAGAAATTCACGCTGAGATTTATGTCATAAATTGGCAGCGCGCATTCCGCCAGCTTAATAAACGCCGCCTGCCTGTCTTCCTCCGTGAGCAGATCCACCGCCGTGTTAAATTCCTCCATGCCCGGAAAGTCCTTTGCGTAAAGAAGCTTTCCCGCAAGAATGGCTTCAGGCTTTTCCACGATCTCAAACCGGGCGCCGTTTCCGGAGATAACTTCAACGGTCTTTTCGGTTTGCATTTCGGTGTCCAGCAAGTTGTCCACCGAAACACGGAACACCTGTGCCAGCAGCTTTAAATTGTAAACATCAGGCAGACATTCGCCGTTTTCCCATTTGCTGACCGCCTGCTCCGAAACGCCTATCCGCAAGGCTACTTCCCTTTGCGAAAAACCGTTTCTTGTTCGAAATTCCCGTGCTCTTTTCCCAAAATTGATTTGATCAAACATAATGGATCCTCCTGGTATCTTGAATTATCGCATGCATTTCCTGCCGGCGTTTCTACGATACCCCGTAGCGCAACAAAAAGCAATGGGAAATATGTTTACAGGCAGGGTGCTGAACTCAACCGAAGGTTGAGGCAGAGAACGCCAAGCTTCCTGCCGCCGAAAAGACGGAAACCCCTGCGCCGCAATAAACGGAGAAAAGCCTAGCGGATTAGCTCAATGGCCACCGGGTGTGCGGTTCCCGCTCAAAATAGATATTTTCGCTCTCTTTTGAAAAAATTATCCAGTATCCATGCGAGTTTTAGGATTTGCAGAACGATGTGTTACAAAAAAGATGTCCTTGCCCGTGAAAGGTTGGTAGCGACCAAATCGGCGTTAAAAATACTTCTCGTCTTCGACTCGGTCGGTTCGCATATGTGTGCCACCGGCACACGCTCACCGCTTGCAAGGTTTTAGCCGATGGGAGCATGACCTTTCACGGAGAGGAGCGGCAGACGAGCGTAACAGGCGGCATTTCTGCAAAGAAATGTCGCCGCAAGAGCGAGTCTTGCGGCGACGTGGTCCGGGTGACACGACTCGAACGTGCGACCTCTTGCTCCCCAAAGAATATAGGGAACTTTTTTATAACATTTTTTGCTCGTTTATAGCCGTTTCTGCTCTATTTAATATGCTCTTTAGAACTCTCCTCCCACGGGTTCTCCGTGTACTCCAGCCCCAACTGTGGCAGAATATGTGGTCAAAAACGCTTCCCGGCCTGGGCTGGTGAAAATCACCATCCAAGGCCGGGAAGTATTTTGCGTTTCAAGCTGGTTGAATTGTAACTCTGACGGAGGGGTTATGCAAGTCCTTTCTGCGAGTAGAGCACCTCAAATGTTGAGGGGCAATAGACAAGGAAAAAGTTCCACACCATCGCAGGGTCAAACGGCATCAGGGAGTGTTTTCCTTGGCTGGTTCAAGATATATGTTTTCTTCATCAAAAAACATATTGATTGGGTGATTGTAAAGAACGCTAATGGTATTGATATTTTCAATAAATGGGCGAATGAAACTGCTTTGCTTATCAAGAATTGATGAAAGCGCTTTTTTGGCCTTCGTTTCGCCGTGAGAAGCAAGGTGCATGCTGGAGGAAACCAGTACTTCATCAATAGGAGATTTACTAATCAGTGGGAGAGAGGCAATAAATTCACCAGTTGCTTTTCCGGCGGAAGCCACTCCTCGAGAAAGGCAGGATTGCACAGACGACCTCAACTGTTCATCAAGCCGTTCGTAACATTCTGTGTATAGCTCACGGTATTGCAATGCGTAGGTCTCAAGCCTCTGTGAGATACTGGAGAGATAGCCTGCATCAAAGTTCTCTTGTAGTATAACCTCCAGGAAATAGGAAAACGAGTATATGTACAAAGCCAATTGGTAGGAGTGTAAGTTGTCCCTAATCTTATTAATTTGTTTTTGCACGCTTTGATCACTATGTAACGGTGAATTTTTGTTGGCCTGAGAGACAATACGTTTGCGGTAAAAGTCAATCTTCCTTTCTGCATTTTGACGTATATCCAAAACCTTCACATAATTTGCGGAGATGTATTTTTCATTGTTCCAATTGAATTTGTAATTACTAAGAATATCATTCAGGAACTTCAAATCGCCTTCCAGATCGGATTTTTCTTTCTGGATTACAAAGTCAAGCATCTCTTGCTGGGATTCCTGGATATTTCCAAGTTTCTGATCAATGCCCGCCAGTGCAGCCGCCATAAAAATAGTAGTTGGGTTGCATACAAGTGGATTCAGGACAGCTTGACCGGCAATTTGATTGTTAGCGTTAAGCACTGTGCCAAGATTACCAGCACCATTTTTCAATTCTGCTAAGTGTGTCCCTGCCGGAACGGTTACCCGATAAATTCCACTTGCGGAACCGCCATTCAAGATACTCTGAACTGCCGACGCCAATGGCTCAAGGGCGATACCGACAGATGGCAGCTTTGACAATGGAAGTTTGATACAGGCCGCCATATCGGTATTGTCTTCGGCAAGCATGGGATAAAACTTCATGGAACTCATTGCCTGCAAAAGACTATTTTTTCTGACAGTAAGATCGTCCACTTTAATCGTTCCCTTCTTAGAGAAATTTCCTGTATATACGTGATTTTAAGTAAAGTAAGTTGGGAGAATAAGCCGATGGTTTTTTACTTTGTAGTTAGCATTTCAAGAGCCGGGATATTCAGGCAGGTATCAAATTGCTTCTGGTGCCAATGAAGCAAAAAATTATATCAGAACTCCCTCGCAGTGATCAATTTCATGCTGGATGATCTCCG
>CAZNZS010000120.1:0-2026 GCA_964577585.1 uncultured Acutalibacter sp. | reverse complement strand
GCCCCATATAATAGCCACCCTTGCTTCTATATAAGAATCCCGTCGCAGTGGTTGATCTCGTGCTGGATGATCTGCGCCGCCCAGCCGGTAAAGGTCTTGAGCCGGATCTGGAATTTCTCGTTTTGCCACTGCACCTTGATGGTCTGGAACCGCTTGGCCTTCCGTGTGCCGGTGAGGGACAGGCAGCCCTCCTCGACCTCATAGGGGCCGGACTGCTTGACAATGACCGGATTGAACATGACCATGTACTCGCCCTCGTTGTCAAAGACGATGATGCGTTTCTTGATGCCAATCATGTTGGCTGCCATGCCCACGCAGCCATCCTTGTGGGCGATGAGGGTATCCAGCAGATCTTGGGCTGCGCCAAGGTCGTCCACTGTGGCGGGGGCAGCCTTTTGAGCGAGAAAAGCCTCGTCTTTACATATCTCACGGACCATATGTGTCCTCCTGTGGTGTTGCAATTGTCTGCGTTTAGTATATCAATTTTGCGCCTCCTGCGCAAGGGAGATGTATACCAGTTTCCAAAGCAATAATAATCGTGCGATCACATTATTTTCTTGCTTTTTTCGCCAAAATCTGATAACATGAATTACAACGCTGTCAGTGTTGGGATACGCCTCGGCAGTATGGTTCAATAAAAATGCTCTGCCGGGCGGCAGGGCATTTTTTGCATACCGGTATGGAGGAACTATGTTATGGCGGTCAGTTATAAAAAGCTCTGGAAGCTGCTCATTGATAAGGATATGAAAAAGAAAGACCTGTGCGCCAAGGCGGGCATCAGCTCGGCCTCTGTCACCAAGATGGGTCATAATGGTCATGTTACCACGGAGATCCTCCTGAAAATCTGTACCGCACTGGATTGCGGGGTGGAGGATATTATGGAGATCGTGCCAGATAATAATGAGGGGGATTTGAAATGACGCTTGCAGAAAAATTGAGCTTATATGATGAGGAATATTGGGATTTTTCTGAATATCGAAATGATTCACCTCTGGTTAGGTATCCCGCAGTCATGGTTGCACCAATGCAAGCGTGCATATTAAAAGAAATCATAGGTTCCGATGCCTCAACATCAACAGTGTTAGATCCATTCTGTGGATCGGGAACGGTGCTGTGTGAAGGGCAGAAGCTGGGCCTGAATGTTATGGGTTTTGATATTAATCCTTTGGCTGCACTGATTGCAACAGTCCAATTGGAGGGAATTCCAGTAGATTGTGCAGGCAAAAGTATTAATGCGATTAACACTCGGCTTACCATGCTTAATGGGAATGTAAAATCCTACTCCTTTAAAAACATCAATAAATGGTTCAATGATGATATTATTGTTTCGTTAAGCGTCATTAGACAAGCAATAATCGAAGAAACGAATGATCGGATGCGCCGGTTCTTTTGGTGTTGTTTTGCAGAAACGGTAAAGAAGTTTAGTAATACACGAACATCAACGTTCAAGCTTCATATTAAAGAAGAATCTAAAATTAATGCGACAGTTGATGAGACTATCACATTTTTTAAGGAACATGTACAAAACAACTACCCGAGATTTGTTAAAGAGTGTACTCATTCTATTTGTGTAAAGTGTGGTAATTCAAAAGAATTCTTAGGTGCCCTTGACGCTAATTCTATCGACTTGATCTGTACCTCTCCGCCTTATGGAGATAATCACACTACTGTGACTTATGGACAGTTTTCAATACTCCCATTACTGTGGATTGACAAAAAAGATTTAGAAATATGGGATGAAAGTATCTTGAAAACTTTTACGGCGATAGACAGTGCAAGTCTGGGTGGCCGTGTGAAAAAGAAAACAGGGGATTTAAACTTATATAGTGAATTTGTGAGTGCTATTTCTTCTGAAAAGCAAAAAAAAGTTATTGCTTTCTTGGAAGACTATGAGGAAATTTTTGGCTTGTTGGCAAGGGCTCTAAAACCAGGGAAGTTATTAGTTTTGACCTTGGGTAATCGAAGGGTTGATAATAAAGAGATTGCCTTTGATACCTTTAATGATATGCTGGCAGAGAAGTACGGT
>CAZNZS010000119.1:626-5643 GCA_964577585.1 uncultured Acutalibacter sp. | reverse complement strand
GGGCTATAACGTGCTGTATCCCATCGGCTGGGATGCCTTTGGTCTGCCCGCAGAGAACTACGCCATCAAGAACCATGTTCACCCGGCGGAGATTACCGCGAAGAACATTGCCCATTTTAAAGAGCAGATACAGTCTCTGGGCATTTCCTTTGACTGGAGCCGGGAGATCAGTACCATCGACCCTGACTACTACAAGTGGACCCAATGGATATTCCTGCAGCTTTACAAGGCCGGGCTCGCCTATAAAAAGGAAATGAACGTGAACTGGTGCACCTCCTGCAAATGCGTGCTGGCAAACGAAGAGGTGGTAAACGGCGTTTGTGAGCGCTGCGGCAGTGAAGTGGTCCACAAGGTGAAGAGCCAGTGGATGCTGAAAATTACCGAATACGCCCAGAGGCTCATCGATGATCTTGACCTGGTGGATTATCCCGAGCGGGTGAAGACCCAGCAGAAGAATTGGATCGGCCGCTCCACCGGCGCAGAGGTGGATTTTGACACTACTGCCGGGGACAAGCTGACCATCTACACCACCCGCCCCGACACGCTCTACGGCGCTACTTACATGGTCATTTCCCCGGAGCACCCCTACATTGAAAAGTGGGCGGACAGGCTCCAGAATCTTGACGAGGTGCGTGCCTATCAGCAGGAGGCGGCGAAGAAGTCCGACTTTGAGCGCACCGAGATGGCAAAGGACAAGACCGGCGTGAAGCTCCAGGGCGTCACCGCCATCAACCCGGTGAACAACCGGGAGATTCCTATCTTCATTTCCGACTATGTGCTGGTTTCCTATGGCACCGGCGCCATTATGGCTGTGCCCGCCCACGACACCCGGGACTGGGATTTCGCCAGGAAGTTTGATCTGCCCATCATCGAGGTGGTCAAAGGCGGCAATGTGCAGGAAGAAGCCTTTACCGACTGCGAAACCGGGGTCATGGTCAATTCCGGCATTCTGGACGGACTTTCCGTGGAAGAAGCCAAGAAGAAAATCACCGAATTCCTGGAGGAGAAAGGCATCGGCCACGCAAAGGTGAATTACAAACTGCGTGACTGGGTGTTCTCCCGCCAGCGTTATTGGGGCGAGCCCATCCCCATGGTGTACTGTGAAAAGTGCGGCTGGCAGCCCTTGCCCGAAAGCGAGCTGCCTCTGACTCTGCCTCAGGTGGAATCCTACGAGCCCACGGATAACGGGGAATCTCCCCTTTCCAAGATGACCGACTGGGTCAACACTACCTGCCCCCACTGCGGTGGCCCCGCCAAGCGGGAAACGGACACCATGCCCCAGTGGGCGGGCTCTTCCTGGTATTTCCTGCGTTATATGGATCCTCACAACAACAGCGCCTTTGCCTCAAAGGAGGCTCTGGAATATTGGTCCCCCGTCGACTGGTACAACGGCGGCATGGAGCACACCACCCTGCACCTGCTGTACAGCCGGTTCTGGCACAAGTTCCTGTACGACCAAGGCTATGTACCCACCCCGGAGCCTTACGCCAAGCGCACCAGCCACGGCATGATCCTGGGGGAGAACGGCGAGAAGATGAGCAAGTCCCGGGGAAATGTCATCAACCCGGACGACATCGTAAACGAATACGGCGCCGACACCATGCGGCTTTATGAAATGTTCGTGGGCGACTTTGAAAAGGCCGCTCCCTGGAGCACGGCGGGCGTCAAGGGCTGCCGCCGGTTTGTGGACAGATATTGGAACCTGCAGAACTGCCTTTCACAGGAAAGCGGCATTCGTCCCGACATGGAAGCGCTGTTTCACAAGACCATCAAGAAGGTCAGCGAGGACACAGAGACCCTGAAATTCAATACCGCCATTGCAGCTTTGATGACGCTTATGAACGCAATTGCCGAAAAGGGAGATATCACGAAGGACGAGCTGCGTATCTTTACCTTGCTGCTCAATCCCTTCGCCCCTCATATCACCGAAGAGGTTTGGCAGCTTTGCAGTTTGGGAGACGCTTCCGAATTTGCTTCCATGCAGCCTTGGCCCGAATATGACGAGGCAAAATGCCGGGAAAACACTGTGGAGATCGTGGTCCAGGTCTGCGGCAAGGTCCGTACCCGTTTAAGCGTTCCTGCCGGCATTTCAAAGGAAGAGGCCATTGCGGCGGCAAGGGCAGATGAAAAAATAGCCTCTGAGATAGGCGGCAAGGAAGTTGTCAAGGAAATCTATGTCCCTGGCAGGCTTGTCAATATTGTTGTAAAATAGGAATGTCCCATATAAAAACGGCCCTGCCTTGAAAAGGCAGGGCCGTTTTTGCAGTTATTGTCTGTTCCTGATTTGAAAGAACAGGATCCAGACTACTAAAATGACCACAAGAATAATGAGCACGGCCCATACGATGCAGAACCAGGGCCACCAACCTGCGAACAGGCCTTTCCAGAAATGAAAGGGCCAGGAAATGACGGAAAAGACAGCGCCGATCAGTTTGGAAAGCAAGGATGCCGCCGTGTGAAGCAGGGAAGACCCGGCTTCAAAGAGAGCCCGAAATACGGAAAACAGAAAAGATATCATAAGAAGCCCCTCCTTTTAGAAAAGAGTACTCAGTCCGCAGCAGTCTCCACGATCTTGTAATAGGTACGGGCGGTAATGGCGTAGACTACGGCGTAAATTGCTCCGAATACCACCACGCAGCCAACGGAAGAGAGAAGGATCACCCAGAAGTTTGTCATGTTCATCATCCAAAGGATCTTCTGCAGCATGGGGAAGGCAAAGCCCAAATGCATCACTGCTGTGAGCAGGGGCAGAAAGAATACCAGCAAAATCTGGCTGTGAATGCTTCTCTTTACCTCCCTGTGGCTCATGCCCACCTTCTGCATGATGGAGAAGCGCCTGGCGTCTTCGTAGCCTTCGGAGACCTGCTTGTAGTAGATGATCATCACTGTGCCCATCAGGAACAGCAGACCCAGGAAAATCCCCAGAAAGAACAGGCCGCCATACAGGGAGGCGAATTCCTCGTAGTTGTCGGCCATGTTTTCCACCCACAGTGTCTCATAGGAAATTCCTTCCATCGGGGAAGCAAAGCGGTTGCCGATTGCGGCGGACAGCGCGCTGATTTGATCCCGGCTGCCGTCTATGTCAAAGGAGTAATAGAAGCCAGGGGCGTAGCTTTGACCGTCATTGCCGCTCAGCGCTGCCAAGGCCCCCACGGTTTTTTCATCCGGTACGACCAGAGCGTAGGTTTCTGTGCTGCTGATCATCACGTTGTCCCCGGCTTCGGAAAGGTCGTACTCTGTTCTGTGAAGGGAATATGTCTTTCCGCCGGCCAGAAGAGTATTGCCTTCCGGAAAGAGGTTTCCGGGATCGTACAGCAGCAGCTCGTCTTCCTTCAAATTGGTGTCCTGCCCGGAAAGCTGTTGGAATTCCTCCGGCATGTATACCCGAACGATGGCATAGGCATTGCCGTCGTCGGCATGTGGCTCAAGGAATTCATTGTCCCGGCGGCCCAGGAAAAATTCCCAGTGGGTGTCATCCAGAATATTTTCCGGAGAAACCCCGGCCTTTTCACATTCCTCCTGTGTAAGCTTCCGCACGGCGTCTTTTGCTTCCTGATTGGCGCCGTAGGCGTTGATCGAGATGTTTCGGGGATACCTGGTGCGGATCAGATCATTGAGGCTTGTATACAGGGAAAAAGTGGTGGATACCGTCACCAGCAGGCAGGTAAAAAGAATGCAGATGGAGGCAAGCCCGGCGGCGTTCTGCTTCATGCGGTACAGCATGCCGGAAACGGTGGTGAAGTGGTTTGCCTTGTAATAGAAGCTCTTTTTCTTCTTGAGAAGCTTCAAAAGAGCGGTAATACCGGTGATGAACAGCAGATAAGTGCCGAATATCACCAGGATAACGGCAACGAAAAAGAACAGGAGCGCCTGAACAGGATCCTGAATGGTGACCGCCAGATAATAACCTGCCCCCAGACAGAGCACGCCCAGAATGGCCAGCAGCCAGTGAGCCTTCGGTTCCTTTTCTCCCATATCGCTGCCGTGCAGCAGGTCGATGGGTTTGCTGAGCCTCACCTGTAAAACGTTATAGAGCATGGTGAGGAAAAATATGCCGAGGAACAGCAGAAGAGTTGTGATAAGAGCCGCGGCGGGCACCGCGAAAACAATGTGAAGCTCTACGCCCAAAAGCTTTTGCAGCAGCAGGAACATGGCTTTGGAAAAGACAATGCCCAAGCCAGTGCCAAGCACAATGGAGGCAAAGGCTGCGATGAGCGTTTCCCGGAATAGGATCTTGGCAATATGAAATTTCTCCATGCCCAGAATGTTGTAAAGCCCCAGCTCTTTTTTCCGGCGCTTCATGATGAAGCTGTTGGTATAAAACAGGAAGATCACGGCGAAAACGGCAATGACGATGGCTCCAAGGTTCATCATGGTGGAAACGGTGCGCCCGCCGTACAGCCCTTCGGCATCGATGCTCAGGCTGATGGACAGTATCATGTAAAACATCATGATGATCCCAATGGAAGACAGAAGAAAAGGAACTGTCAGACGCCGGTTGTTTTTGATGTTTTGAAGCGCAAGCTTCCAGTAAAACCCTTTCTTCATGCGTAAAGCTCCTTTCTGTCGCCGCCGGTGGCGATAACGGTCAGAGTATCGGAAATCTTTTGATAAAGCTGATCGTTTGTAAGCGCGCCCCTGTAAAGCTGGTGGAAGACCTGGCCGTCCTTAATGAACAGCACTCGGTTTGCGCAGCTCGCGGCCTGAATGGAGTGGGTCACCATCAAAATGGTCTGCCCGTCCTGGTTGATGGAGGAGAACAGATCCATGATCTGACCGGCGGAGCGGGAATCCAGCGCGCCGGTGGGCTCGTCGGCCAGAATGAGCTGAGGATCTGTGATGACGGCCCTGGCAATTGCCGTGCGCTGCTTTTGCCCACCGGAGATCTCATAGGGAAATTTCTGAAGCAGGTCGGCAATGCCGAGCTTTTCCGCAACGGGGGAAAGCTTATCCTTCATTTCGGGATACCGCTTTCCAGCAAGGACCAGGGGAAGGAAGATATTGTCCTGCACGGAAA
>CAZNZS010000119.1:0-616 GCA_964577585.1 uncultured Acutalibacter sp. | reverse complement strand
CAGATAGATGTTATCTTCCGCGGAAAAGGTGTCCAGCAGGTTAAAATCCTGAAAAACAAAGCCCAGATTGTCACGGCGGAAAGCGGAGATCTCTTTCTCATTCAGTGTTACAATGTTTTTCATGTTGAGAAATACCTCTCCCGAGGTTGGTTTATCAAGGGCGGCAAGAATGTTTAAGAGAGTGGTCTTTCCGGAACCGGATTCCCCCATGATCGCCACGAATTCTCCCTGCTCTACCGTGAAGCTTACATTGGACAGGGCCTGTACCTGAGTGCCTCCCAATCTTGTGGAGTATACCTTTTTCAGATTGTTTACGTTCAAAAGAGCCATTAAGCTTCCTCCTTTTTTCCGGCCGCTCTTGTGAAGCCGGAACGCTTGTTTTTTTATCGCAGGGTAGAGTATAGAAGACAATTCTTACAAAATTCATAAGTCGGGCTTACAAAACAGCGGCACAGCCTTACAGTTTTGTAAGACTGCGCCTTTTAGTCGTTAGAAAAGGGCTTTGCTCTTAGCCTCCCTTTGTAAACAAGGGAAGGCTAAGGGACCACTAAATTGGAATTTGCAGCACTAACAGAAAAGCGGAAACTCTTGCCTTTCTCGCCTTCGGCTCGGTCAG
>CAZNZS010000118.1:1341-5748 GCA_964577585.1 uncultured Acutalibacter sp. | reverse complement strand
GCAATGTACGTCTGAATTAAATCGTCATTTGCATCTGAAAGATAGGAACGTAGTATGTGCTCAGTTGCAAGGAAAATTGCGCCCCCTCCCAAAAAGGGCTCGTGGTAATGGGAAAACTGCATATCACCAATTATTTCGTCAAGATGCTTGACGAGCCAACTTTTTCCCCCGGCCCACCTGAAAAAAGGCTCCACATCAACCACCTCCCGAAGTTGTTTTATTTATTGTACCATGGATGTCTCTTTTTGTCGAGAATTTGTTGAAACTGTAGGTTGATTCCAAATTGTCTCCTTACTTCGAAACACTTTCACAATAAAAGAAATTTTGTCCTCACCGAGTAAAGCTCATGCTAGGACCTTTTCGATACTGGGATCTGGGTGATGCAGGATAACCGCCACACTGATTTCAAGTTCCCACCGGTGCGGGATGGATCAGGATATTGCGCCACATGGTCTATTTCAGTCCCTCGCTTCATAGAAATGAAACAGTTTCCGGAAGCGAGGGGTGTTTCTATGTCCAACAATGTGATAGATGACAGAGCCACAAGGCTGGGGGAATATATCGTGGAAAACAAGGCTACCGTCCGCCGGGCGGCAAAACAGTTCGGGATCAGCAAAAGCACGGTACATAAGGACGTTTCTCATCGGTTAAAATATATTGACAGCGGCCTTTACCGCGATGTGAAAAACGTGCTCGCCGTAAACAAGGCACAGCGGCACATTCGGGGCGGGCTGGCTACAAAGCGAAAGTACGAGATGAAGGAATAACCCGGCAAATGGACGTTGAAAAAGGCCGGGATCTGTGATATCCTTTTATCCATGATAAAACAACAAGCGAAACTTAAAAAGCAGCTTCAGGGGACCGGGTCTTCCGGGTCCCCTGAAGCTGTTGAGGCCCGTGAAAGTCCCATGAACCTCCGCAAAGAGCTTCTGGGCCTTTGCTGCCTGCTTCTGGCCCTTTTGCTGGTCAGCTTCGGCGCGGTTTCCGTTTTTATCCCCAGGCGCACGGATTACGGCGCGACCTGGTCCATGTATTTGAAGGAACCGAAGAATTCCATTGACGTTATGTTTTTCGGCTCTTCTCTGGCTTACTGCGACGCGGTCCCCGCCGTGATCTATGAAGAAAGCGGGATCACTTCTTACGTGATGGGCGGACCGGAGCAGACCATGCCCATCACATATTACTATCTGAGGGAAGCCTGCAGGACCCAGTCGCCGAAAGTCGTACTTATCGAGGCTACAAGCCTGCTGTCTGAGGCAAACAAATCGGTAAAGATCAACCTGACCTATATGCCTTGGGGCTTAAACCGCCTGATCCCCACCTTTCAGGAAGATCTGGCAGAGCCGAACAGAAACCCGGCAGTAACGAAAGAAAAGGAACGCGACGTCAGGACAGGCCTCCTGTTCCCGCTGTACGAGTATCACAGCCGCTGGAGCGACATGAGCCTGCAGGAATTCCTGGAAGGCTTTCGGGGATATGAAACGGACCCTTTGGCGGGCTACACCTATCTGGATTATGCCATGCCCATTTCCAAAATCGAGACCTTCTACCTTTCCGCAAGCAAAAGGACTTACGCACACAATCTGGAGTGTGCTGGGAAGATCGTTGCGTTCTGTCGGGAGCAGAACATCCGCCCCGTATTTTTCCTGGCCCCCAGTGTCTCCCGGCCCTCCGAAGAGCTGACGGAAAAGCTCACTTCCGATATTGCCGGGATCGGTGGGGAATTCATCAATTTCAACGAGCGTTTTGGGAACTTCGGATTTGACCTTTCCACCGATTATTTCGATACTCTTCATCTGAATTATCGGGGTGCCGAAAAGTTCTCCCGCACCATTGCCCAAATGCTTTCAGAGCAGGGGGTTTCCCCTTCCGAAACGGTGGACAAAGACCTTTGGCAGAAGCGGGTAAATCACTTTTCCGAGCTGCGGGAAAAGGCAAACAGCCAGCCCATTAAGCTGAGAAGTGGAAAGGAGAGCGAAAATGAATTTTAACTCCCTTTCCTATCTTCTGTTTCTGACTGTAAACGTGCTGGTCTATTACCTACTGCCCGGAAAGGCCCGAAATATTCAGCTTCTCATCGCGAGCTACTTCTTCTATATGTGCTGGAACCCAAAGTACGCCCTGCTGATGCTCGCCTCCACGGTCATCACCTATTTCTGCGGCCTGCTGGTGGAAAAGTCCTTTTGGGGCAAACGAAGGCTCTGGCTTGCGCTGAGCTTTACAATCAACCTTTCCATCCTGTTTTTCTTTAAGTACTTTAACTTTGTATCGGATCTGATCTCCCGGGGATTCGCTTCCATGGGTCTTGCCTTCAGCGCGCCTGTTTTAGACGTGCTTCTGCCCGTGGGTATCTCGTTTTATACCTTTCAGGCTCTGGGCTATACGGTGGACATTTACCGCAGAGAGCTGCCGGCGGAACGCAATTTCATTGACTACGCCCTGTTTGTCTCCTTCTTTCCCCAGCTGGTCGCCGGACCCATCGAGCGCTCCAAAAACATGCTGCACCAGCTGAAGGAATTTCATCCCTTCCGCCCGGAAAATCTCAGAGATGGCGCTCTGCCCGTGCTCTGGGGCCTTTTCAAAAAAATGGTTCTGGCCGACAATCTCGCGGTAATGGCAAACACGGTTTACAACCAGCTCTCTTCCCATACCGGCGGGGAATTTCTGATCGCCACGGTGGCCTTTGCCTTTCAGATCTACTGCGATTTTTCAGCCTATTCCGACATTGCCAGAGGCTCCGCCAGGATGATGGGCTTTGACCTGATGAAGAACTTCCGCTGCCCCTACCTTGCCACCTCCATTCAGGATTTCTGGCGGCGATGGCACATTTCCCTTTCCTCCTGGTTCCGGGATTACCTTTACTTTCCTCTGGGCGGCAGCCGGTGCTCCAAGGGAAGGCGGATGCTCAATATCCTCATCGTTTTCACCGTGAGCGGGCTGTGGCACGGCGCCGCCCTTACCTTCGTGGCATGGGGGCTGCTCAACGGCCTTTATCAGGTGATCTCCCTTCTCCTGCAGCCGGTGCGCAAGCGCCTGTTTTCCCTGCTTCACATCAGGGAGACCAGCCTGTGGCTCCGTATATGCCGCGTCTTGATCACCTTTTGCCTGACCTGCCTTGCCTGGGTCCTGTTCCGGGCCAATTCTCTCAGCGACGCCGTTTCTGTTTTCCAGGCGCTGTTCTCCCTGCCGGTCACAGGATTTCATGCAGACCTCCACGGCTTCGGTCTGACCCTGCGGTATATCGCGGTTCTGGCGGTGTTTTCCGCCGGTCTGCTGGCGGTAGACTATTTCATCTCCGAAAAGAGTCTGGCGGAGCGGATCAACCGCACAGTCGCCCTGCGATACGCGATCTACTTTGTGCTCATTGTATTCATTTTGATCTTCGGCTCCTACGGGACCGGGTTTGATCCTCAGGACTTCGTCTATTTCCAGTTCTGAACTCTTGACGACAGCGGAAAGGGGAAGCAGCAGGCGCTGTTTCCCCTTTATCTTTGCTCTGTCCTCTTATTTCCTGCCCAGCACGGTATCCAGCGTTTCCAGAAGCAGATCAATATCGATAGGCTTTGCGATGTGGCCGTCCATTCCGGCCCGCAGCGCCTCCTGTTTATCCTCTTCAAAGGCGTTGGCGGTCATGGCCAGGATCGGGATGGAGGCCAGGGTGGGATCCTCCAGCTTTCGGATGGCCTTTGCCGCCTCATATCCGTTCATCACCGGCATCTGCACGTCCATCAGCACCAGCTGGTACCACCCGGGCTGAGAGCCGCGCAGCATTTCTACCGCAACCTGGCCGTTTTCCGCGATCTCTACAGCAAATCCGGCTTCCTCCAGAATGGCCTGGGCGATCTCCTGATTCAGAATATTGTCTTCAGCCAGCAGAATCCGCCCTGTGCGAAGCTCCTCCTTTTCCTGCTCCGGCTCCGGGACCTTCTCCGCCCCCACCACAGAAAGCAGGCAGCTGTGAAGCTCTGAGAAAAAGAGCGGCTTGCTGCAGAATGCCGTCACGCCGGCTTCCCGGGCTTCGTCTTCAATATTGGACCAGTCATAGGCGGAAAGAATAATGATCGGCGTTTCGTCTCCGCACTCCTTGCGGATCCGGCGGGCGACCTCCACGCCGTTCATATCCGGAAGCAGCCAGTCAATGATATAGACGCTGTACAGGTCGTTCCGCGTGACTGCCTGATGAGTCCGCAGCACCGCTTCCCTGCCGGACATGGTCCATTCCGCCCGCATTCCGATCTGCTGCAGCATACCTGTCACGCTGTCGCAGGTATTGAAATCGTCGTCCACCACCAGCGCCCGGCAGTTGTTCAGCTGTTCAATGGTGTGGGAAGCCTTTTCCGTGGCATGCAGCCGGAAGGTAAATTCCACACGGAATTCCGATCCGATGCCCTGCTCGCTTTTTACGCT
>CAZNZS010000118.1:0-1331 GCA_964577585.1 uncultured Acutalibacter sp. | reverse complement strand
ATTGAAATCGTCGTCCACCACCAGTGCCCGGCAGTTTTTCAGCCCGGCAATGGGCTCAGGCGCCTTCAGTTCAGTACTGATGCGTAAAGGCAGGGAAACCTTGACCTCTGTTCCCACTCCCTGCTTGCTTTTGATCTCAATGGAACCGTTCATCATGTCCACAATATTTTTGGTGATCGCCATGCCCAGACCGGTGCCCTGGATCCCGCTGATCGTGGAATTTTTCTCCCGCTCAAAGGGTTCGAAAATATGGGCAATGAACTCCTCGCTCATGCCGATGCCCGTATCCTTCACACAGAACTCATAGTTTCCCCAGCCCTCCGGCGCACCGGGTTTTTCCGTGACGCGAAGGCTGACGATCCCACCGGCCGGGGTGTATTTGACGGCGTTGCCCAGCAGGTTCAGCAGCACCTGATTCAGCCGCAGCTTATCGCAAAGGATTCCCTCGTTGACTACGGACATGGCGTCCATATACAGCTCCAGCTGCTTTGCCTGGATATCCGTCTGCACGATATTCCGCAGACTGTGCAGGATATCCGGCAGATCACAGGGTGTTTCCTCCAGATGCATTTTTCCGCTTTCGATATGGCTCATGTCCAGCACGTCGTTGATCAGGCTGAGAAGATGATTGCTGGAGGTCATGATCTTTTTCAGATATCCTTCCACCTGCTCCCGCTGGTTGATGTGCGTTGTGGCCAGGGCGGTAAAGCCGATGATGGCATTCATGGGCGTGCGGATATCGTGGGACATATTGGAAAGGAACACGCTCTTTGCCTTGTTTGCCCGATTGGCCTGGGAAAGCGCGTCCTCCAGCTGAATCTTCTTCTCCATTTCCGCCCGGGTCTCCTCATCCACGCTGCGGAAGCCCAGCACCGCGCTGTGACCGTCCTCCCAGGAGCCGGTGCGCACCGCCTTCATCTGGTAATACCGGACATCCCCGTTGCAGAGAGTGCGGTAATTCACATATACGCTCTCCTTTTTAGAAAGCTCCTCCAGCAGCTTTTCACGGGAAATCGCCTGCCGCAGAACTTCCCGGTCGTCCTCGTACACACAGGAGGAAATATACTGCTCAAAGCAGTCCTGTAAAGCCGGTTCCCCGGCAAAAATAGAGTCTAAAATACCGTAGGCGCAATGATTCACCCGCAGGGCGTCCCCGTCCCCGGTGTCCAGGTTAAAGAAGCAGACCAGGCTGTAGTCTGCGGCCAGGGCCTGGATCAGCTCCCTCTGCTGCCGCTGGGCCAGCTGTACTTTTTCCTCTTCCTGCAGCTTCTGCGCGGTGATATCCAGCAAAAACCGCCGGTAGAAGAGCTGTCCGTTTTCCTGGATCAGCT
>CAZNZS010000117.1:0-5924 GCA_964577585.1 uncultured Acutalibacter sp. | reverse complement strand
CAAGGGGAGCCTAAGGCAGAGCCTTTCTAACGACTAATTACTAACAGCTAACAACTGAAGAGCAAGATTCTTCATTACGTTCAGAATGACAGTAAGAGCCCTTGCCCTCGCTTCCTTGCGCCCCCGTTCGCCATCCAGTGCGCGAAGGCTCTCACTCTTTGCACATTATACATTGCACCTTCATACCTTCTACATTGTGCATTGCCTTTTCCACCCTTTTGTGCTATACTGAAAGAAGTTCATACCCTAACAATCTGTGTCGGCTGGAGGAAGCTATGGAAACTGTACTGAATCGCATCAAAGAAAATATAGGAAAAGTGCTGATCGGCCAGGAAAAGGTTACCGATCTGCTGCTGACGGCGCTTTTGGGCGGCGGCCATGTGCTGGTGGAGGACGTTCCCGGCATGGGGAAAACCGTTCTGGCCCGGGCGCTGGCAAAATCGGTCAGTGCCGAATTCGGCCGGGTGCAGTTTACGCCGGATCTCTTGCCCTCCGATGTAACGGGTCTCAATATTTTTGATCGGAAGCAGGGTGAGTTTGTCTTCAGTCCCGGCCCCGTTTTCTGCAATATCCTTTTGGCGGATGAGATTAACCGCGCCACGCCGCGCACACAGTCCAGCCTTTTGGAGTGCATGGCGGAGGGGCAGGTGACCGTAGACGGCATCACCCGGAAGCTTTCCCAGCCCTTCTTTGTCATTGCCACCCAGAACCCTGTAGAGACCCTTGGAACTTATCCCTTGCCGGAGGCCCAGCTTGACCGTTTCCTGATGCGCATTTCCATGGAAGCGCCTACCCGTGCCCAGGAGGTGGCCATTCTGCAGCGCTTTAAAAATGACGAACCCCTGGAGGTCCTTGGACCCGTCTGTACCGGAGAAGAGGTTCTGGAGCTGCGGAAAAAGGCCCGGGAGATCTATACGGCTCCGGCCCTCATGGATTACATTGCCGATATTTCCCAGACCTCCCGTGACTTCCACGGTATCGAGTTGGGGATAAGCCCTCGCGGCACCCTGGCGCTTTTGCGGGCTTCTCAGGCTTACGCTCTGGTGCAAGGCCGGAATTTTGTCACGCCGGAGGATGTCAAGGCAGTGGCCGTTCCCGTCCTGGCTCACCGTATCGTGGTCAGTGGCAGTACCGGCTCCTCCAATCTTCAAAAGCAGGCAGTTTCCCAGCTTTTGAATTCCGTAACGGTCCCCACAGAGGAGTGGTCAAGATAATGGCAGTTTTTCTGGTGGCGCTGTTCCTTTTGCTTTTCTATTTTCTGCTGCGCCGTTTGTATGACCATTTTTGGAATAAAAATCTTTCTTGTACCCTGGAATTTCAGGAGGAGTATGCCGTAGAGGACGAGATTTCCCGGCTTTCCGAGGTCATTGTCAACGATAAGCTGCTTCCGCTTCCCGTTGTGGAGATCGATTTCCATATGGATAAGCGGCTGCAGTTTGCCGACTCCTCCAATTCCTCCATCAGCGATCAAAGCTACCGCAGAGATGTTTTTGCTCTTTCTCTGCGGCAGAAGATCACCCGTACCCTGGATTTTAACTGTGCAGGCAGGGGATATTTCCGGATTTCTGAAGCGGGTCTCACAGCCCGTGACCTGTTCTTGACCCGGGAATATCACGATGCCTGCCCTCAGAATACGGAGTTTTATGTTTTGCCTCGTCCGGTGCCCACCGAACAGATCATGATCCCCTTTTCCCGGGTGATGGGCAATGTGCTGAGCCGTAAAAAAGTCTATGACGATCCCTTTGAGTTTGCGGGGCTGCGGGAGTATTCCCGGGGCGATCCCATGAAATATATCAATTGGAAGGCCACAGCCCGCACCGGCGATCTATTGACAAATCTGCATGAATCCACCCTTTCCCAGCGCGTGGCTGTTTTGCTGGATATGGAGGGCGTGGCGGATCAGCTCAATGAGGCTGCCGTCCGCATTGCCTGTTCTCTTTGCTGCCGTCTTCTTTCCGCCGGCGTGGAGCTTTGTGTTTACAGCAACGGCCACGATGTGCGCGACGGGGGAGCCTGGAAGCAGGAGGGCCTTTCCGGGGCAAACAGTCAGCATTATCTGAAAAAAGAATTTGCCTGTGTAGAGTCGGCTAACGGTCTGCCGGAGATCTGTAGCTGCCTGCCCAAGGAAGCCGGATTCGGGGAAGAGGATATGCTGGTCCTCGTTTCCCGCCGCCAAAGACAGGATCTGACTGATGCCTTTGCGGAAACGGTGGGGAAGGGCAAGGGCGTGCAGGTCATTCCCTGCCGCCTGGGAGAACATAAAGAGCTTTCAATGTCTTCCCATGTTGATTTGGTCTGGATGGAGGTGTAAGCAGTGAAGCGAGTCCCTTCCTTTTTCGGTGGAAGCGTCCGTCAGCTATTGATGCGGATCTTGGCCCGGATCCACTGCGCTCTGATTGCGGCGGTGATCTTTGCCGGGATTTTTGAAATGCTTGAGGGCGCGTTTTCCTTTGAGACCATGGCTCCCACCACGGCTTATTACCGAAGTCTTTTGTTCTGTATTCCCGTATCACTGAGCTATTATGCCGGGCAAAGGATACCCTCTCTTTTGCTTTTCATTCCTGCTGCGGTCGGGATATCCCTGCTCTCCTGGCTGCTTTTGGGCCATGTCGGCGGTCTGGTCGCCGCCCTGATCGTCTGTCTTTTCAGAATGCACAACCGCATTCTGCCGGAAGAAGAACGCGGGACTTCCCTGTTTGACGAGCCCCAGCCAATGGCCTTGATTTTGTTTGCCGTTCTCTTTGTGATCAGCGCCTTTGCCAGGACGCCTGCCTGGCAGCGTCTGCTGCTGATCTCGGCGGTTTTCTATGTCCTGATAGTCTTGGCTTTCCGGGGGATCCAGCGGATCGACAGTTACCTGCGGCTCAATGGTACCATTTCTTACCTTCCCCAAAAGCGGATCCTCCGCACAGCGGGTATGGCGGTGGCTGCCTTTGTTGCTGTGGCCGCTTTGCTGCTTTTGCCCTTGGCGTTAAGCCATGCCGGCGATTTTCGTTTGGAACTGCCGGATAAAGCTCCTTCTGCCGTAAGCCAGCCTGTCAACGCGCCGGAGCCTGAGCCTGTCGGCGGGAACCCGTTGCTGGAGGCTCTCGACTCCCAGGTAAAGCCTCTCTTTCATATCCCCGCCTTTGTCTCTTATCTCGCTTACGCGGTTTGCATTGCTATTGTGGCGCTTTTGGCGGTCTTGGCGATCTATAACATTTTTAAGAATTTTCGCCGCTCCTTTACAGACAGCCGCGATGTGGTGCAGTTCCTTCACGATGAAGACAGGGATGAGGCGGAGGCCGCAAAGCAGGAGCTTCGCAGGCCCTCCATACTGGACCGCTCACCCAATGCGGCTGTCCGGAGGCTTTACCGGAAAAAGGTGCTCAGAGCGTCAAAAGAAGCCCCCAGGCGCTGGCATTCGCCGGCTGAGCTGGAGGCCGCCGCGGGGCTTGAGGAGCCCGTGCTGCACGAAATATATGAAAAAGCCCGATATTCTCAAACCGCCTGCACCCAGGAGGACATAAGACGGCTGAGATCCCAAAAATAAAGAAATCAGAACCATGCACACCGTGAAAATGCTCTTCATCCTGTCTCTGCCGCATTCCTCCTGTCATCTCTGAGAAGAAGATGCTAGATTCTAGATGCTAGATGCTGGATGATGGTTGCGCCTTCGGCGCAATGAAGTAAGGACAAGGGCTATTACCTGTCATTCTGAACGCAGTGAAGAATCTTGCCCTTTAGTTGTTAGCTGTTAGTAATTAGTTGTTAGACGCACCTGCCCTTTCTTGGCTCTCCCTCTGGGAGAGCTGTCATGCGTCAGCATGACTGAGAGGGTGCCCTTGACCTTGTCTCGCCTTCGGCTCGGTCAGTTCGTGGCAACGCCCCACCGGGGCGTACTCACCCTCCCCTGCTAAGGGGAGGGGGACCGCCGGACGGCGGTGGAGGGGTTCTTTTGAATCCCCTCCTGTCATCTTGAACCTCCCTTCCTGTCATCTCTGAGAAAAAGATGCTTCGCATCTTTACGAAGGATCTTGCCCTTTAGTTGTTAGCTGTTAGTAATTAGTCGTTGAAAATCCACTGTATTTCGGAAGGTCTTTCCCAAGAAATCTTTTGGGAAGCCTTCCGAAATTTGCTTCCGCCACCGCGTTCAGGATTTCTTCGCGCCGCTCTTCAGGATCGGGCAGGTCGCATATCACATCGTTCAGGTCGTAGGGCCCGTTTCTGAAATGCCCCACGGAAGCACCGTGAAATTCCCCATCGATCAGCAGGTATTGCAGCGGCTCATGGTCGTAGGGAAGGGCCTCGGAAAGCGGCAGGAATTTTTTCTTCAGCTCGTCTTCCACGCACTTGTAAAGCATGTCATTCCTGTGAATGGCGTAAACAAAGCGCGGCGGAGCGGGGGAGTAGCGTTGCAGCAGCATTTCGTCCTCCGGTAAAAAATATTCCCCGCCGGTTTCTTTCAGAGCGCCTTCCGCCGTAAGATCGGCCAAAGCCCTGCGGATATCCTTTTCGGGCAGCCTGTAAAAGGCCTTTGCCATACCGGTCGTGAAAACCACCATGCGATAGGCAAATCTGAGCAGAACACGCTTCAGCGCCTCATGCCGGGAAAGCCAGAACTCCGCTGACTGTGGAAACATTTCCTCAAAGCGCATCCAGCCCCGGTCCCACTCGCCGTTATACTGGTCCTCATAGATGAGAAAGGCCTCCTGGAGCCTGTGGAGCACAGGGGTGATCTCCTTGACAAGAAGCCCGGTCTCTTCCTTGATCTGCTGAATGGTAAGGGGCCCTTCCCGTTCTATCAGGCGGTAAAGTCCCTCCTGAAGCTCGGTGGGGCGTTCCAGCGGCTTGCGATACAAAGCCCGGAAAAGCTCCATGTCCTCAAAAACGATCCAGCCCAGATTCCCGCCGGAAAACCGGCCCTTGACCAATTCCCGCTTCAGCTGGCGGTCGCGGTTGAAGGCGGCATCGTCAAATTTGGCGCGAAAGCTCAGCACCGGCGGCTGTCCAAAGCCGTTCCAGTATACGCTTTGTCCCGGCTGAGTATCCCGGTAAAGCTCGATGTATTCCTCTTCATTGGCCCTGCGGGAAAGAAATTGCCGCTCCATGCGCAGCGCCGTCACTTTTTTCTGGTCCATTTTGCCCTCCCTGCGGTTTTACTTGCCTTCATAGATATAAGTATATCAAAAAAACTGGACAACACAATGTCCTGTTTGCAAAAGCCCAAAAAGAAAAGCTTGATTTTTGCCGTGGGATACCGTATAATAATTTCTGCTGTAAATCATCACGCCGGTGTGATGGAATTGGCAGACGTAGTGGACTCAAAATCCACCGGTAGCGATACCGTGCCGGTTCG
Source organism: uncultured Acutalibacter sp. (assembly GCA_964577585.1). Taxonomy (GTDB): domain Bacteria; phylum Bacillota; class Clostridia; order Oscillospirales; family Acutalibacteraceae; genus Acutalibacter. The sequence goes on along the minus strand of CAZNZS010000117.1, from coordinate 586 downwards.
AGTCCGGCCACCGGCACCACACCTGCGGTGAGCAATTTGCGAACCGCAGGTGTTTTCTATGTTTTAGAGCGCGGCCCGCACTGGAAATATCTATTTTGAACAGGAACCACACGTCGCCGCAAGACTCGCTCTTGCGGCGACATTTCTTTGCAGAAATGCCGCCTGTTACGCTCGTCTGCGGCTCCTCTCCGAAAAAAGTCTCGCTCACGTTGCCTAAGCCCTTGGAAACGTGGACTTTTATGCTTCAGACCAGCGCCGGACTCGAATCGAATATAACTCGAAGAAGCTTTTCGAAGGAAAGCTTCGAGTGGTTTGCAAAGCAAAACACTTGGCTACACGGCACCAAAAATCGACAAGCACCGTCAGGGGCATGTCGATTTTCTGGTTGTTAGCTGTTAGTCATTAGTTGTTAGAAAAGAGCAAAAGAGCCCCTGCCTGTCATTCTGAGGAACGTAGTGACGAAGAATCTCGTCCTTTAGATGATGGATTCTGAATTCTAGATGCTAGACGGTGGTTGCGCCTTCGGCGCAATGAAGCCAGGGCAGAGAATTGTAGTTTAGCGCCCACCTCTTGGCCCCCCTGAAAG
>CAZNZS010000116.1:0-6009 GCA_964577585.1 uncultured Acutalibacter sp. | reverse complement strand
GAATACCTCTAAATTCCAAATTGCCTTCTCGACTTGCCTCCGGCGCAGCCGGTAAATTCCAATTTAACGGGGTGCCCTTGCCCTTAACCTCCCCTGCTAAGGGGAGGTTAAGGGCAAGGGCATTCTAACAACTAACAACATCCCCCCCACAAGAAAAGTCCCGGTCTTTTTGACCGGGACTTTTTGCACATCAGCAGGTCAGCGATGATCGAACTCCTTGCAGTCGCTTGGAAAATCAAAACCGTAGGTGTTCTTTTGGTAATTGGCGCTTGTGTGGTACGCCTCGGCGTAGTTTCCGTGGAAGAAGATCTTCAGCTCCGCCATGCGCCGCCAGACCAGTCCGGCCCATACCTTCCCGGCGGATTTATTCCACTGCAGCCAGTTGTTTGCCACCGTAGCCGAATCGGCGTAAGCCAGGTCATGGGTAACGGAGCCCGAAAGCTTTATCTTGCCTGCCGGTACCCAGCCGGTAACGCTTTGATACTTGACCCGGTACCAGACCTCTTTTCTGGCCGAATTGATGTAGGCGTCTATTACCTGTACCGCAGCCCCCTGAGGCGCGGAGCCGATCTTTTCGGCGGTCAGGCCGGCTTCTCTGTAAATGGCAGAATCGCTGACGTTCAGCGTTCCGCTGCGCGGGCTGTTTTCCGAAAGGCCGGTGGGGGGAGTAACGGCGTTCAAAATGCTCATGGCAACGCCCTTGTCTTTGCCCAAAGGACCGGAACCGCAGTTGTACACAAAGCTGACCAGAGCGTCAAACTGAGCCTGGCTGATCTTCAAATTGTTGGTGGAGCGGAATGTGTTGACTGCCTTTGCGTAACCGCCGTCGTTGATCTTGTCAACAAGCATGGCGTAGATTTCAGAGGTGGTAAGGTTGTTATAGAACGCCTGGTTTTTCTGGATCACATTGCCGTAGCCCACCGTGGGATTTCCATTTGCTATCTGGTCGTCTTCGATCTCGGGGACCGAGCCCTCAAAGTTGGCTATGATCTTCAGGCACTCGGTGCTGCATTTCCGGTCGGAGAAAGCGGTGGCCGTTGCGCTGCCGGCGTCATCCGCCACCAGCACGGTAAATTCATACGCGCCGGAGCCGTCCGCGGAGACCTTCACGGTGTAGATGCCCGCCGCTGTAAAGGAGACGGGATATTTGAATACCCGAACGGTATTGGTGGGCAGCCCGTATCTGGAATCTCTCTTTTCCGTGGTGTAAGACCTTGTTGTCCATGCAGCACTGCTGGGACCCGTTACAGAGAAGGTCACTGAGCTGCGGCTGGTATCGGTAATGGCCACAAGCGCCAGACTTTGGCCCTTTTCAGGAGCATTTTCGCTGGAATAGGCATATCTTACAGGCTCCGGAGCGGTAACGGTTACGGTGCATTTCGCTGCCGCGTTTCCTGTGGCGTCAGAGAAGGTGATCACGGCGGAGCCGGCCTTCTTGCCGTAAACCATTGCGCCCTCCGTTTTGCTTGAGCCGTAATCCACAACATAACCCACAACGGCCACAGAGGGGTCAGAGCTGGACCATTTCATATCACTGAGCTTTCCCGAGGAAATGGAGCCGTCCAGCCGGACCGTCTGATACTGATGGAAGGACAGGGTGGAAGCCGAAAGAGCGGCACCCGTTATCTGTCCGGGCACGTATACCTCAACATAGGGATCGTCGTCGGGGCCGGCGTTTACAAAGCCTGTCTGCCCCGAAGAGGTTTTTACGCCGATCCAGGGAAGGGAAGAAACGTCTGTAACTGTTATGATGGTGTTCTGGGGCAGCACCGTCACAACGGAGCTGGAGGTGTCAGGGCCTGAGCGCATATTCAGTGCCGATGCCAGCACACGCAGGCTTTTTCCCACCGCGATCTTATTGTCCGGCTGTGTAACGGAAATGTCTTTGTCAGGTTTTGCGGCTTCGGCTACCTCAAGATAAGCCCAGTGCCCTGTGGAGACGTCATAGAACTTTTGCTTGGCGCGGTCAGCTGCAAAGCCGCTGTCTCTGCGGTTTAAAGCGCCGTTCATCACCTTTACCGCTTCGCAGCGCTTGATGCCGCGGTTTGGCATAAATTGGGTTTTTGTTACGCCGTCTATCCATCCGGCGTTATATGCGGCGGAAATGGATTCCAAAGCCCAATGGGATACAGAGTCCTCAAAAGGAATGGAGCCGCCTTTTTCCAGGGAAAAGCAGCGGCAGATGACCGTGACGAATTCGGCCCGCGTAATGGTTTTATTGGGCAGAAAGGTTCTGTCGGAATAGCCCTGGATCACGTCGAGCGAAGCCAGAGCGTTGACAGCACCGCTGTACCACTGCCCGTCCGGCACATCGGAGAATTTCAGAGAAGTGTTTTCAGGCTTCTTGGACAGCAGGTTATAGAGCATTTGGGCGACCTCGGCCCGGGTCATATATTTTTCAGGCCCAAACAATGCGCCTGGGTATCCGCCCAGATAGGTATCATGCCCTCCGAGTATTAATATAGACCCTTCCGATAAAGCCGCGGCCTCGTTTGAAAGAAGCTCTCCCTCTCCCGCGGGCCCGTCCTCGGTTGATTCGGCCTGCCGGTCCTCCGGCACGTCGAAAACGGTGTCCTCCTCCGGAGAAATGTCTTCCGACTGGGAAGTCCCGTTTTCCGGAAAAGCGGCTTCAGAGATCAAGCCGCCTTCCTCCGCCATGGCAGCACAGGGAACGGTCAGGCACAGGATCAGGCACAAAAGCCACGCGATCGGTTTTCTTGCTTTCAAATAACGCATAGCGAACCTCCGTTGTGCGGCGCCCTCAACAGAACCTTTCGGGGATTCGGTTCAGCCGGGAAAGGCAAAAGGGCCTGGATGTTTACATAAACTGCGTCTATTATAGCGAATCAGCGCGAAAAATGCAATCTTTTACCGGAAATTCACAAAAAAGGAAGCCTCCGCTTTTGGCGGAGGCTTCCAGTCTCTGTCTTTATTTCCCTTCTACCAAAGCCTTGGTGTCTCTTGCGATCACCAGCTCTTCGTTGGTGGGGATCACGAAAACGTCGATGGAGGAATCCGGCGTGGAGATCTTTCCTTCCTTGCCGTGGACCAGCTCTTCGTTCTTTGCTTCGTCGATCTTTACACCCATGAAGCCCAGAGCCTTGCCGACGGCAAGACGGTGTCTGGGCTGGTTTTCACCGATACCGGCTGTAAACACGATGGCGTCGCAGCCGCCCAGGGTCACCATATATCCGCCCACGAATTTGGAGATCTGATATTCCAGCATTTCCTGAGAAAGCAGGGCGCGGGGGTTTCCCGCGTCGGCGGCGGCGGAAACGTCGCGGTCATCGCTGGAAACGCCGGAAATACCCAACAGGCCGGACTTCTTATTCAGGATCTGATCCATCTCGCTGGGAGAAAGATGTTCCTTGTCCATGATAAATGTCACCACGGAGGGGTCGAGGCTGCCGGTACGGGTGCCCATCATAAAGCCGTCCAGAGGGGTAAGACCCATGCTGGTGTCCACGCATTTGCCGTGATCTACAGCGGAAATGGAAGAGCCGTTGCCCAGATGGCATGTGATAAGCTTCAATTCCTCCGGCTTTTTGCCCATCAGCTCAGCGCAGCGGGCGGTAACATAGCGGTGAGAGGTGCCGTGGGCGCCGTAGCGGCGGATGGCGTACTTCTCATAATATTCATAGGGAACGGTGAACATATATGCCTTGGGGGGCATGGTGGAGTGGAAGGAGGTGTCAAACACCACAGCCTCCGGTACGCTGTCGCCAAACAGATTTCGGCAGGCGCGGATGCCCTGCACATGGGCCTTGTTGTGGAGGGGGGCAAGGGGGATCAGGCTCTCAATGCCCTCGATGACCTTGTCGTCCACCAGAACGGATTTGCTGAACAGCGCGCCGCCCTGCACCACACGGTGACCGATTGCGGCGACCTCGTCGAGAGACTTGATCACGCCGTATTCGCTGTCAAGCAAAGCGTCCTTTACCTGTGTAAAGGCAGCTGTGTGATCAGCCATGGCCACCTCTTTGTGCAGTTCTCTGCCATCGGCGGTCTTGTGGGTAAAGATGCCCATTTCCAGACCGATCTTTTCACAGTTTCCCTTACACACCATCTGCTCGTTGTCCATGTCGATCAGCTGATATTTCAGGGACGAGCTTCCGGCATTGATTACGAGAATTTTCATGTTCCAACCTCTTCCTTTCTTCTGTGCCGGGCATACTGCCCGGATGCTTTCGTATTCTGGCCTGCCCCTTGTATCTTGCGCCTGTTTGCTGTAAGATAAGGGAAACCCCGAAAGGCTGAAGGCCGGGCAGAGGGCCTTCGGACATAACTATATTATACTAATACATATTTCAGCTGAATTCAAGGAGTTTCCTCAAAAATGCAGAAGAAAAAAGAGATTTATTCTCCGGCGAGGGCCGCGGCTGTCATCTGCGAGATCGATCCCTTTCATTTCGGCCACAAGGCTCTGTTCGATTGGACAAAGGAAAAATGTGGAGGACTGGTCTGCATCCTCAGCGGAAATTTCACCCAGAGAGGGGAACCGGCGCTGCTGGATAAATGGGCCAGAGCAAAACTTGCCCTGGAAAACGGAGCGGATCTTGTGATAGAGCTGCCCCTGTCCTGGGCCTGCTCCGGCGCGGAGCGCTTTGCTTCCGGCGGCGTGGCTCTGGCAGCCGCCTTCCCCTGGGTGGATGCCCTTGCCTTTGGCAGCGAGTTTCCGGATGCTTCCCTGCTGTTGAAAATCGCGGAAGCCCTTCTTTCTCCGGAGTTTTCCCGGTGTCTGGCGGAACTTCCCGATCATGGGGAGTCTTTTGCCCGCCGGCGGGAACAGGCCGCTGCCGCGCTGCTGGGAAAGGAAGTCCTGCCGGTTTTGCGGGCTCCCAACGCCATTTTGGGGATCGAATACTGCAAGGCGATCCTCCGGCAGGGGGCAAAGCTCAGCCCCATGGCTTTTCCCCGACTGGGCGCGGGGCACGGCAGGGAGGCTTCCGGCGGGGAGCTTCGTTCCGCCGGAGAGCTTCGGGAGCTTGTGCGAAAGAGAGAGACAGTGGACGGGCTCGTGCCGAAGACCACCGCAGAACTGCTTCGCGCGGAAACTGTCTTGGGCAGATGTCCGGGTGATATAAAGCTTCTGGAAAAAGCAATATTATGTAAACTCAGGACCATGATTTCGGAAGACTTTTCCAACCTGCCGGATATCAGCGAGGGCATTGAAAACAGGCTTTTCCGGGCGTCACGTCAGGCCTCGTCCTTGGAGGAGCTGTACAGCCTTGTGAAGTCGAAACGGGTTTCCCATGCCAGGGTCCGCCGCCTGGTCCTGAGCGCCTTTTTGGACCTTTCCGGGGAGGTCCCCGAGTTTCCGCCTTACCTGCGGGTCGTCGGCATGACAGGCAGGGGAGAAGCACTTTTAAGGCAGGAAAGCCCCGCTCTTCCGCTGGCGGTCCGCCCCGCGGATTTCAAACGCCTCGGCGGGGAGGCCCTTGTCCTGTTTGAGCAGGAGCAGAGGGCGGACGATCTCTATGCCCTTGCCTGTCCGGTCCCCTATCCCTGTGGCCGGGATTGCCGGGAAAGGCTGCTGCGGCTGTAAAGAGAAGCTTCGGGAAATTTGTCGTTAAAATTTTGTCCTGCTACTTGAATCTGAGGCTTTCTCCGATTATAATGTTAAAAGATGGCTGGTTCGGGCGAGCTGCCCGAACACGCAAGAAAATCGAAAGGAGTACCAATATGAACTATTCCCATGAAGTGGAAAATATGTGCACGGTGAAGAAGGGCCCGCATCATGGTCCGGCGCCCATTCCCGAAGAGGGAAAATGGGTCAAGTCCTATGAGATCAAGGACATTTCCGGCCTTTCTCACGGCATCGGCTGGTGCGCTCCCCAGCAGGGTGCCTGCAAGCTGACCCTCAATGTGAAAGACGGTATCGTACAGGAGGCCCTGGTGGAGACTCTGGGCTGCTCCGGCATGACCCATTCCGCAGCTATGGCGGCGGAGATCCTGCCTGGAAAGAACCTCTTGGAGTGCCTGATTACCGACCTTGTCTGCGATGCGATC
>CAZNZS010000115.1:5294-6085 GCA_964577585.1 uncultured Acutalibacter sp. | reverse complement strand
AGCCAGGGCAAGGGCGGCTTCCCGCCCGGAGTTGATGAGGGTGACGTTCCTTCCCATGACGGAACTGATCGTAGGGGCAATGATGGGATAATGGGTACAGCCCAGAATCAGGGTGTCTACCCCCATTTCCCGAAGGGGGGAGAGATACCGTTCCGCCACCAGCCGGGTGACCTCATCCTGGGGAGAAATGAAGGCGTTTTCCACCAGGTGAACGAACAGCGGACAGGCCTGGGAAAAGACCTGCAGCTTGTAATCAAGGGCCAGAAGAGCCTTTCGGTAAGAATCGCTGTGGATCGTGGCGCTGGTGCCGATCACGCCGATCCTGCCGTTCTTTGTGGCCTGAGCCGCGGCCTTCGCCGTGGGAGCCACCACGTCAAAATAAGGGACCGGCAAGGCGGCGCCGATATCCGCCGCGGTGGAGCTTACGGTGCCGCAGGCGGCCAAAACGGCCTTTACATTTTTGCTCATGAGAAAATCCATGTCCTGCTTCGCGTAGGCGCGCACGATCTCTCTGCTCCGGGAGCCGTAGGGCACCCGGCCCGTATCCCCGAAATAGACGATGTTTTCAGCGGGAAGGGCTTTTTCCAGCTCCTTTACGGCGGTGAGGCCGCCCAGACCGGAATCAAAAACGCCGATGGGGCGATTGTCCATATGTGTTCCTCTTTTCTGCAGCTTTCACGGGGCTGCCCTGCTCGGGAAGGGCCTGAGGCATTTACCCCCAATGACCGGATCGTCTTCTCAAAGGGCGGACCTCTCATATGCCAGCTCGATCAGCCGGTCAAGAAGTTCCC
>CAZNZS010000115.1:0-5284 GCA_964577585.1 uncultured Acutalibacter sp. | reverse complement strand
GTCATGCCCTTTTCCATCCACAGCTTGGGATACATGCTGATAGAGGTAAAGCCGGGCAGAGTGTTGATCTCGTTCAGGATCACCCGGTGATCGCCTTCGGTGACGAAAAAGTCCACTCTGGAAAGGCCGGAGCAGCCCAACCAGCGGTAAGCGCGAACGGCGGTTTTCCGGATCTCCTCGCTGACGGCCTCGTCGAGCCTTGCGGGAATGAAAAGCTGGCTGGTGCCGTTGATATATTTGTCGTCGTAATCGTAGAACGTGGCGGAAGCGCCGATCTCTCCCACTATGGAGGCTTCCGCTTCCCGGTTGCCCAGCACGGCGCACTCCACCTCCTGGCCCACGATGGCTTCCTCCACGACCACCTTGGAATCCTCGGCAGCAGCCTTGCGGATGGCGGCGTCAAGCTCTTCTTTGCTTTCCGCCCTGCTGACGCCTACGGAGGAACCCGCGTTCGCGGGCTTTACAAACACAGGGAAGCCCAGTCGGGCCTCGATCTTGTTTTTGATCACATCAGGAGCGGCCTCAAAGCGGTCAGCATAAAACCACAGGTAGTGGGCCTGCTCAATGTTGGCGGCGGACAGCAGCGAATGGGTGACAGCCTTATCCATGCATATGGCGGAAGCAGCGGTGCCGCAGCCCACGTAGGGGATGCCGGAAAGCTGGAACAGGCCTTGAATGGTGCCGTCTTCTCCGTTCTTTCCGTGCAGGGCGGGGAAGATGCAGTCGATGGGGATTACCTGAGCGCCAGACTCCTTCATGACCACCAGGCCGTGTATGCTGGGGTCGGGAGAAAGGAAGGCGGGAACGGAATGTTCCGGGCTTTTCCAGCTTCCGTCGGAAAGGCCGGAAACGGGACCGGTGTATAAAAGCCAGCTTCCTTCTTTGGTGATGCCTACTTGATAGATCTCGTATTTTTCGGGACCGAGATTATTGAGAATGGAGGCGGCGGACATCAGGGAGACCTCATGCTCTGAGGAAACGCCGCCAAAGATGACAGCCAGCTTTCTTTTTGCCGCGGTGGTATCCATAACATATCACATCCAAATTCAGATTTTCGTTTTATGATTTGGGAAGCGTAGACGTGCCTGAACAAAGATTATACTATATAGATGTCAATTTATCAACCTTTTATTCATCCTTTTCCCGGCGGAGAAAACGGTTCAGGCCTTCGCACAGCAGGGCCATCAGCCCAATGGCAGCCAAAAGGAACAGAGGCAGTATTTTGGCAGAGCATCGCTGGGCAAGAGAACCCACTATGGCAGGCGTAAGGGTGGAGCCGAGATAGGCGGCGCAGATCTGCAGGCCCATCACGGATTGGGAAGTCTTCCTGCCGAAGCGCGCCGGGGTCTCCTGAAGCATGGCAGGATAAATGGGGGCGCAGCCCAGCCCGAACAGGCCGAGCCCCACGGCGCCGGAAGAAAGTGGGCCGGGGAAAAGCAGCAGCAGCGCCCCCAGCACGCAAAGCCCTTGGCCGAAGCGGATGAGAAGCACGTTTTTAAGCTTTCCGGAAAGCAGCCCGGAAAGCAGCCTGCCTCCGGCAATCCCGCCGTAAAAGACGGAGGCGCAGAGGGCGGCTTCCTCCGGAGAGGCCCCGCGCTGCTCCACAAGATAGCTGCTTGCCCACAGGCCTACGGTGAGCTCCAGCGAGCAATAGCAGAAAAAGGAAAGCAGAGCGGTCTTTACGCCGGGGATCCTCAGAGCCTCCCGGTTTGAGAGAAGGGGGCTCGGTTCTTCCTCTGTGTCCTCCTTTTCCCCCGCCGCCCGCTTCCACAGGGGAAGGGAGAGGCCCAGCAGCGCGGCAAGAAGAAACTCGGCAAAGGCGACGCTGCGGTACCCCATGGCCCACCCGCCTTTTCGGAGGATCCAGAAGGAGATCACCGCCGGACCGCTCATTGCGCCGAGGCCCCAGAAGCAGTGAAGAAAATTCATGTGGATGGGTTTATAGTGCAGAGCCACAAAATTGTTGAGGCCGGCGTCTACCGCTCCGGCACCCAGCCCCAGGGGAACGGCCAGGAAAAGCAGTACGGGAAAGCTGTGGGCAAAGGAAAAGCCGGTAAGGGCCAGGGCAGTGGAAAGCACGCTGAAAAAGGCCACGGGGCCCGGCCCGAACCGGTGAAGGAGGTGCCCGCCCAGCAGGCTTGAGACAACGGTACCCAGGGAAACGATCAGAGATACAGCGCCGGCGGAATCAAGGCTTACGGAAAGCTCCGCACGCATGGCGGGCCACGCCGCGCCCAGGAGGGTATCCGGCAGGCCCAGGCTGATAAAGGAAAGATAAATGACCAGCAGCAATGCGGTGTTCATGGAAAACCTCCTGACAGGGAAACGAAGCGCGGGGAAGAAAATAAAGATAGACTTTTTTCTTCGCCCGTGCTATACTTATTTCCGAAAAAATTCTGGAGTTGATCTGATTTTGAATTTTGACGCTTTTTCTTTTTTGAATACTGCTCTTTATGAAGAGCTGGAAAAGCAGGGCTTCAGTCCGGCGGAGGAGATGGAGTATGCCGAGGGCCGGGCGGTGCGCTATACAACGGAGGATGTGGCCTATTGCCTGCGGTACGATGAAAAGCACGGCCGGTTCGAGCTTTGTTCCGCCATGGCTCCCATCCCCGATAAAGGGGGGGAGGGCTGGCGCAGCCTTTCCATGTGGCTTTTCGACCGGGAAAACGGCCAGCGGGAAGACGCGGATAGCATCCTGAACGATTTTCTTGAGGTCATCCGCGGTCCGAAGCGCGTGGCTATCGTTCAGCAGAAGAGAAAAAAGGGCAAGGACGAGGAGCGAAATGTGGACCCCATGTTCTTTGTCAACCGCCTTGTCAATATTTTCCCGGAGCTGAAGGTTCCCTTAAATGAGGAAAAGATCACTTACGGGCAGGTGCGTTTCGCCACTTTCCTGAAGGAAAAGGCAGCTCCCCTGGTGGAGGATCTCGCCGTAAAATATCCCGCCAGCGATCCATGCAAAAAGCTTTGCGCGCTGTTTGACGATATGTACGCAAACGGAGACATGGATCTGCGCTCTCTGATGACGTATACCCTTTTTAATACTATGAGCGACGAGGCTTTTGCGACACTTCGGGACCAGGTCGGAGAAGCGCTGCAGAAGGACCTGAAGTATACGCGCAAACTCAAAGGAAAGAAAATAAAGCCGGAAAAGAAGAAAAAGGAAAAGAAAAAAGTAGAAAGCAGATTAAAGCAATAAAAAGCAAAACCGCTTCTCTGAAGCGGTTTTGCTTTTTAGATGTCAGTTGTTAGAGAAGGGCAAAGCCCTTGCCTGTCATTCTGAACCGCCACAGGTGGTGAAGAATCTCGTTCTTGTGCCCTCTTCTTCAGAAATGAAGGGCGAAACCATTCGTCACTGTGTTCCTCAGGATGACAGTGGGGGGGGAGTCAGTGTGCTAAATTATAGTTTAGCGCTCTAGTAGTTAGTTGTGAGTCGTTAGTTGTTAGAAAGGCCTTGACCTCCCCTGAAAGGGGAGGGGGACCGCCGAACGGCGGTGGAGGGGTTTTTGTTGAGGTTTTTGCGTAGTTTAAAACCCCTCAGGCATGGCTTACGCCATGCCAGCTCCCCTTTCAAGGGAGGCAAGGAGTTTGTGCTATTCGTCAGTACATCAAATTCCAATTTACCTGTGTAACCCTCGGTCAGGCCACACAGGAATAAAACACCTGTTGTTACCTTCACGAGTGCGTGCAGCGGCACGCTGCAAATTCCAATTTATCGCACCGCCCCCCCGCCTGTCATTGCTGAGCAAAAGCAAAGCAAGCTTTGCTTTCAGCGAAGAATCTCAGCCTTAACCTTCTTATCCTTTCTAACGACTAACAACTAATATCTAACAACTGCCCTTTGCCCTTTAGTAGTTAGTCGTTAGATCACTACATGTGCCAGAATGCTGTTCGCACCGTCGATTTTGACAAAGCCCGACGCCTCGTAAAGCGCTATGGCAGGGTAATTGTCCACATACACCTGAAGGGCCATGGCCTTGGGGCGGTTGAGTTCGATGGCTTTTGCGAGCATTGCTCTCCCGTAGCCTTTCCTTCGGTATTCTTCCTTGACGAACACATCAAAGGGCTCGTTTTCATCGTATTTGTAGGTGACGTCAATATAGCCTGCCACCTTGCCGTTTTCTATTGCCAGAAGGATCCGGAACCGGTCTTGGGCGTCGAGCACCTTTTCACCCGTCCAGTAGCCCTCCTTTGTATGGATCGAAAGATATTGCTCCCGATAGGCCGGGCTGTACAACTCGATTTGGTGGCTGCTTTGATAAGGGACCTCTTTTTGCAGGATCATTTTCTGGTCTTCTTTGTCGAATTCCGCGTTTTCCTTTTGCAGCAGCCGGTGGAGCAGATGATTGCCGGGATTGTAAATAAAATCGGCTTGAAAGCCCCCGTAGGTTTCCTTTAAGAAGGACAGTATTTCTTCATAGGCCTTTGGGGAGCGGGATACTCCGCAGAGCATTTCCAGATAGGCTTCTTCTTCCAAAACCAGAAAACCAAACAGCCCGAGGATCCGGTCCCCCTCAAAAACTCCCCAGAGCTGCTCCTGCTCGCCGGGGGACTCCAGCAGGCGGCGTTGGATCAGCTCTTCACTGCGAAGCAGGGGATCTCCAAAGCTTGGGTCGTTGACGGTTTCCCGGATAAAGGCCATGTACTCTTTTGCGTTTGTCAGCTTTTTCAGCATCGTTTTCTTTCCTCCGTACAGAATTGCGCATTCTATTGTACCAGGGCCGCCGCCGCTTTGCAAGATATGGCCGGACTGTGTGAAAGCAGGGAAAAGGAAAAGATTTTCTTGACAGGCGGCGGGAAATATGGTACACTGAAGCCACCTCGAAAAGAGGGTTATTTTTTTGTGCCGTCTTTTACGAGGGAGGCAGGGAACAGCGCAGGCTTTTTGCGGGAATTTTCCGGGAAAGCGAGGCGGCGGTTCCCAACAAATTTATCCGAATAACGGAGGTGCCGAACTGTGAGAACCAAGATCGTGTTGGCCTGCACTGAGTGCAAGCAGAGAAACTACCTTACCAAGAAGGAAAAGAAGAACACGCCCGACAGGCTGGAAAAGCAGAAATACTGCCGCTTCTGCCGCAAGCACACCCTGCACAGGGAAACAAGATAAGGAGCGAGAAGCATGGCGGAAACCGAAAAGAAAACCGACAAAAAGCAAAATGCCTTTGTCCGCTTCTGCAAAAAGGCCGTCAAATTCTTTAAGGATTGCAAGGGCGAGCTGAAGAAGATCGTATGGCCCGCGCCCAAGGCGGTGTTCAAGAGCACCGGCGTGGTGCTGGTGACCATC
>CAZNZS010000114.1:0-6162 GCA_964577585.1 uncultured Acutalibacter sp. | reverse complement strand
CTGCTGCGACAGCTCCACCATAGAAGCAGTAGAAAGTGCGGCGCAGCTTGCCGGGCGGGGCAGCAGTCCGCTTTCAAGGCAGTTTTGCCCGCTGCCGGCCAAGGCGGACTGGCGCACGATTTTGCAAAACTATGTAAAAAGTGAAATCGGCGGTGAAATGGATTATCTGGGCTATGAATTTGATGAATCCGGGATCTGCGAAGATATCTTGCTGCCAAGGCCCTATCCGAGGATCTGTGCGTTGGTAGACGAAAGCAGCAGTGTTAATGATGAACTGTTTGCGCAGTTCTTGGGGGAGCTTTCCAAAATGTCCCGCTTTGCCCTGGTTTACGTTTCGGGATTTACCGATAATACAGAGCTAAACGCTGTTCCATTGAAAAAGTACCACCGTACCATGACCGGGGGCACCGATGTGACACTTCCCTATCAACAGGCGTGCAAAGAAGAATTTGACTGCATTATCATTCTGACCGACGGACATTTGGGCTTTCCCGCCGTAGAACCCAAGCCGACAATCTGGGCCATGCCGAGAAGCCGTGGAAGAAACAGGGAGGTGATTTTGTGAGAAAACCGGGAAACACGAAACCACAGATGATTATACTTTTCCTTAGTCGGTAGGCTGATCTTACAGACCCGTGTCCTATAAAAAAGGATATGATAGGCAGTATAATAACAAAAGTACAAAACCTTGCTCTTTGCGGCAGTGTGCAGCTTAAGGCTTTCGCTTTAAGTGCGGATGGCGAGTCGCTGTCTGGAACCTGAAAATTGGCAGGTCGATCCCCTGTCGAAATTTGCAACTGCTTTGGAATTTGTGCCGCAAAGGGCAGGCTTTGTGTGAAGGAGAATCGTATGCGTATTACACAAGACGAGATAAAATTTGAATCCGGCGATATGGAGTTTGTGAAGAAATTCGGTTTTACAAAGGCTGCCGATATGGTGCGGGAATATACAGCGGCCAATGCCACGCCTTTCCTTTACGATGCACATCAGTTGGCGCATTTTTTAGGGCTCAACGTTCCGGATCTGTTTGCTCTGATAAAAGGCTGTTACGATTCATACAGCGCCATTTTGCTCAGAAAACCAAACGGGAAATACCGGCAGGTCCATGCGCCCAATGCTGGTTTGAAAAAATGCCAGAGAAAGATTCTTCACGGAATTCTATCCATGCTGCCTGTATCACAGTATGCAGCCGCTTATGTGGAAGGGAGCACGCTCGTGAAGAACGCGGCCCCGCATGTGGGCAAGCGTTATTTGCTGAAGCTGGATATCAGCAATTTCTTTGACAGCATTACCTTTGAACAGGTTTTCAATTCTGCATTCAGCCGCTGCTATTCCAGGCAGATCGCTGTGTTCCTCACCAGGCTCTGTACCAGATATGGAGTATTGGCACAGGGGGCGCCTACCTCTCCCGCTCTGGCGAATATTGTCATGCGGGAGTTTGACCGTGCTATGGGCCAGTGGTGTAAAAATCAGGGGATCGCTTATACCCGCTACTGCGACGATATGACTTTTTCTTCTGATGAGCCTCTTTCTCACGTTTATCAAAAAGCGAAAACCGAACTGGGAAAAATCGGATTTCAGCTCAATGAGGAAAAGACCTGCTTTGTAAACAGCGCATACCGGCAGAGCGTAACAGGGCTTACGGTCAATGAAAAGGTGACCGTGCAAAAGGATTATAAAAAGGCTCTCCGGCAGGAGGTGTACTATGTTTTGAAATTTGGCTTAGTGGAAAATATCCTTCGCAAGGACAAAAAAGAGTTTCTCTCGGGCGGTTTACTTCAGGTCAAAAAATACTATCAGAATTTGGTCGGCAAGGTTGCCTTCGTGCTGCAAATAGAGCCGAAAAACGCATGGTTTAAAAATGCGTTGACCGACCTGAAAAAGAGCAGACTCTTACGGGGGGAACTGATGCTGTGGAAAGGCGCGGAAAAAACCTGAAATATGGATCGAAGGCAGGGAAGATCTGTCCTTGAAAAATTCTCCCAGGTCTCATATAATCGGCATAGACCGATCATGGAAAGATAAAATTTGGCTCTTTGCGGCAGCGTACAGCTTAAAGAGTTTCTTTAAGGGGGCAGCGAGTCGCTGCCTTTATCACGAAAGTCCGGGGCGCACTTTTCTCACGAAAAGTGCACAGCCTGCTATCGCTCCGCTTCTATCAGGAGTTTTGTGCCGCAAAGTGCGGGTCGGTTTTATTGGAGGAGAGTAATGCTGTCCTACAAATTTTAAAAAGGAGAATGGAAAATGGACGAACTGAAAGAGTTGAGGGAGCTGGTCTGCACCCTAGAGAATGAATATGAAGAAAAGGAACAAATCTTAATTCTACAGAAAATTGGTGCGAAGCTATTAACAGAGTACGAGGTGCATATCAGCGATGAAGAGATTATTCATCCCTTAAGGGTGGAGGCGTATTATTATCCCTGTAACAATAAAGGAAAGTTTGATGACTGCTGCGCCCATCTTTGCGATAAAAAAATGAATAATTTTGGGGGCTTGTATTTCATTGAAGATAGATATGGGTATCCGGGAATCGATATTTGCCTATCGCAAGGAAACTACTATTTGTCCTTTTTAATCAAAAATTCTTATCTGAATAATTACTCGCCAGCTGATTCCGGATTTAAACAGATGGATTTGTTTGAACGCTATAAAGCCCGGCGGGAAGAATTAGAAAACCGAACAGACTTGTTGTATAAAGCGGCTTCCACAGCGGATGAGCGCATTTTTCTTACATCAAGAGTGGGCCTTTCAGAAGAGAAAACAAAGTTTGCACATGCGCTTCTTTCTTCATTTATCAAAATTGAACGGAAATGCAAATGGCTGGATTTTGAAACAGGTTATGGAAAAGCACGGGCTGTTGCACAATATTTAGCTGATTACAAATTAGAGCCAACTGATGACACGATTAAAAAAATATTGGGCGAAAGATCAAACAAGGTAGTTACAATCTACCAAGAGCTCATAATGAAAGAAGGAAAATAAGTGCTCTACCTTTCCTCCCTTCTCCGCTCCCTGGAATACCAGCCTGCGGCGGAGAACCTGTTTTCCGCCCTAAAGGCCCACGGGGTCAGATATGACCTTCTGCCCAACACCCGGGACATCTGGCTGCGGGACTTTATGCCGGTGCGGCGGAAGGACGGCAAATATGTTTCCTTCCGTTATGAGCCCAGCTATTTGGAAAACGACCCGCAGCTGCGGACAGATTTCCGGAATGATATAAGCGAGCGGTTTCCCTTTCCTGTTACATATTCCAATATTGTTCTCGACGGTGGGAATGTGGTGTTTTCGCCGTCAAAGGAACGGGCTATCATCAGCGACCGGGTGTTTTTGGAAAATGGCGACCGGGAGAAAGCAGCGCTTGTTCGACAGTTGGAATGGGAATTAAAGGCACAGATCATCATCATTCCGTCCCTTCCCAGTGATATGACCGGCCACGCTGACGGCATGGTGCGCTTTGTCGATGATTGTACTGCACTTGTGAACCGTACCAGCTATAAAAACGGTTTGGAACAGCGGAGCCGGAAAGTGTTAGAGCATCACGGCATCACCATTTTGGAGTTCCCCTATTTTTTCTCTACCAGGGGCAGCGCTGTCGGCTGTTATCTGAACTTTCTGGAAACGGAACAGCATATTTTTCTGCCTGTGTTCGGATCGGTTTCAGATGATGAGGCAATCAAAACGGCAGCAAAATGGTTTGATAAGATGATTGTGCCTGTCAATATCGATGAGGTTGCAAAAGAAGGCGGTGGCTTGAATTGCATCAGCTGGGAAATGAATGACCGGTGCGAAGCGCTGAACGCGTGATAAATGAAAACAGCGATTCACAATGCAACAAACACGAATCGTTTTGTCCACCTTTGCTTTGCCCCTTCTCTTTTGCGCACTTTTTGCTTTATAGGAAATATAAAAGGAAAATCCTCAGGGAAAGGCGGGTTTTTCCCATGAGAATGCGGATTTTTTTGAAAATATCGGAAAAATCCGCTTACATTCCGGCGAAAAAGGTGCTACAATATAAATAAACATATGGCCGCAGCCAGCGGGCGCGCGGAAGGATTAGTCGCGCCTGAGGAATCAATTTGAAGGGGGTGCCGCGAGAAGTGTATCAGGTTGATGATCTGGTCGTGTACGGAAGCGCCGGCGTATGCCGTGTGGTGGAGATCCGGGAACAGGCTTTCCCCGGTACGGGCGAGAAGCAGCTTTATTATTCTCTGCGCCCTCTTTATGAAAACGGGTCTGTCTCCGTGCCGGTAAATTCCGACAAGGTCTTCCTTCGCCCGGTAATTTCCAGGGAAGAGGCGGAGAAAATGATCGATACCATTCCCTCTGTTCATGCAAAGGCCTTCCACAGCAAGGCTTCCAGAGAGCTGACAGAGCATTACGAGTCTCTGCTGAAATCTCACGATTGCCATGCCCTCTTGGAGCTTACCATGTCCATATACGTGAAAAAGAAGGACCTGGAAAGCCGGAAGAAAAAGTTTGGATCGGTGGACGAAAGATTTTTGAAGCGTGCTGAAAACCTGCTTTTCGGTGAGCTTGCCGCCGCCCTGCAGATCACAAAGGAGCAGGTGCCCACCGCCATTTCCGACAGGATCCATAGGCTTACAAATTCCTGAAACCCCCGTGAAATCCAGAAAATCTCATTTCCGCTCCCCGCTGTGGAGCGGTTTTTTTATGCCCGAAAGTGTCATCCTTAAAATAATTAATGAAATTCCTTAAAAAAATTAAAATACATCTTGACAATGTTAATCCATTGGCTTATAATCCGAAGCATAGAAAGGAAAAGAATTAATTTTTTGAACGCTTTATGAATCAGATCAACGAAAAGGAGAATGCAGTATGGTAAAAAAGTTGTTTCACGCACCTTCCCGCTGCCCGGTCTGCGGTGGTACGATGGCAGTGACACGCCTGAAATGCGGCAATTGCGGGACAGAGCTCAATGGGGAATTCGCCCCCTGTCGCTTCTGCCGCCTGGAGGAAAAACACCTGCAATTTGTCGAAACCTTCCTGCGCTGCCGGGGTTCCATCAAAGAGGTGGAAAAGGCGCTGGGAGTAAGCTATCCCACCGTAAAGAACATGCTGGACTCGGCCTTGACCGCCCTGGGCTTTGACGAACGGCCCGATCTCAGAGCCGTTCGGGAAGAGGAAGAGCGAACGGAGATTTTAGCCCGGCTTTCCCAGAAGGAGATCGATGTGGACACCGCCATTGAGGCGCTGAATCAAATCAAGGGAGGAAAGTAACATGGAACCGATGGAAAAACGGATCATGTTTTTGGAAGCGGCGGGCAGGCTGAGCTGGAAGGAGACCCGCTGGATGGTCAGCAATTTGTGCCGGAAGGGGAATACAGCCGTTCAGCCCTATCCCGAGCTGTGGGGCGGTTTTGATTTTGACGCTGCAGAGGGAGGATTTGTGAGATGAGCGATGGAAAGAAAAAGGTTTTGGATATGCTGGGGGCCGGGAAGATCACCGAAGAAGACGCCCGCCGTCTTTTGAAGGCCCTCGGGGAACCGGAAGATCTGGAAGAAGCTCCGGCTGAGGAAGCGGAGGAAAACCGCGCGGAGGTTTTCAAGCGGGAAGCCGAAAAGTTCCGGCAGGAGGCGGAGGAATTCCGGAAAAACGCAGAGGCAGAGGCCGGGCTGGAACAGGAAGAAGCTCGAAGACAAGTAGAAGAGGCAGCGGAGCGAGAAGACGAAAAAGCCCGGAAAGAAGCGGAAGCAGCTGCCGAACGGGAAAGCGAAGGCTCTGTGCTGAAGCTGACACTCTATCCCGACGGTACAGGCGAGATCCTGAACGGCCTGGGCGAAGACATCGACAAAATGGTGCAGCAGGCGATAGGGGACAGCTCTGAGATTCCGGTTCCGCCTGTGCCCCCTGAACCCCCTGTGCCTCCTGTACCTCCGGTTCCGCCGGTGGAGGCCTCCGGGGAAACGGTGCAGTTCTTGCCTGATTGGGAGCCGGAGGGAAAGCCCTATCAATATCCCGCTCCCGCAGGGGAGATCCGTTCCCTGAACGTGGAGTGGCTGAGCGGCTCGGTGGAGCTTCGCCCCAGCGTGGACGGGGAACTGCGGGTCACGGAGTATTCCAAGTATCCGCTGTCCGAAAAGGAGCGCATGCTCCTGGCACTGGTAAACGGAGAGCTGCAGATCGGCTGGTCGAAAAGCCAT
>CAZNZS010000113.1:0-6232 GCA_964577585.1 uncultured Acutalibacter sp. | reverse complement strand
TGGCAACGGCCTCCAGCACGCCGCTGTTGTGGCCGTGGGCGGAATCCAGCACCACAGCGTCCACCTGGGCCTCAATCAGGGCGGCGACGCGGTCCAGAACATCCCGGGTGGCTCCTACGGCGGCGGCGCAAAGCAGCCTGCCTCCGGCGTCCCTGGCGGAATTGGGGTACCGCACTGCCTTCTCGATATCCTTGATGGTGATAAGGCCTTTCAGGCGCATCTGCTTGTCCACAATGGGGAGCTTTTCGATCTTATGCCTGCGCAGGATCTCCTGGGCGTCCTCCAGGGTGGTGCCCACAGGAGCGGTGATGAGATTGTCCTTTGTCATGACGTTGCGGATGGGCTGGTCAAAATCGCTGCCCTCCATAAAACGCATATCGCGGTTGGTGATGATGCCCACCAGCACGCCGTCTTCACAGATGGGCACACCGGAGATCTTGAACCGGCCCATCAGCTCGTCGGCTTCCTTCACGAGGCTGTCGGGAGATAAAAAGAACGGGTTGACGATGACCCCGTTTTCCGAGCGCTTTACCCTGTCTACCTGGTCGGCCTGCTGCTCGATCGTCATATTCTTGTGGATCACGCCAATGCCGCCTTCTCTGGCAATGGCAATGGCCATGTCGGATTCTGTCACCGTATCCATGGCGGAGGTCATAAGCGGTGTGTTGAGCCTGATACTCGCAGTCAGGTTGGTGGAAAGGTCGGCCTCCGCCGGCAGCACATGCGATTCCGCCGGAATCAGCAAAACATCGTCGTAGGTCAGCCCTTCTTTTACGAACTTGTCTTCGTAAGTCATTTTCACAATAACCACGGCCCCTTTCTCAATCAGTTTTTCTCTTCTTTATAAGGACTAATTCTAGCATTTTCCGCCCTGCTTTGCAAGCCTGTCTTTTACGGAGGATAAAAAATTTTTTATTCTCCGGAAATCCCATTGACAACCGCTTCGCTTTGCGATACGCTATCCCTGCCTTCCTTTGGAAAAACGGAGGGATATCCTCCCTTTTTCCATTGTGAAAAGAAGAAAGAGAGAAACGGTACCGGGCGCGGGCGGCTTTTCCACGGCTTTTTGCGCGAATCCTGTGTGTTTAGTGGCGGTTTTTTATGAGAAGAATTCTTTCCCGTTTGGACTTGAGAGCAAGGCAGGCCCTGAATCTGGTGGGACTCAACGGCCTTTTCTGGTTTGCCTGGGCTTTCGGCTGCTATCAGACCGTCTATCTGCAGGGAGTGGGCTTTACGGCATCCCAGCTGGGGCTGCTGAATGCCATTTCCTCTGGCGTAGCCATCGGCTCTGTATCCTTTTGGGGCACGGTCAGCGACAGGATCGGTTCCCTGCGCCGGGTGCTTATCCTTGTACTGGTCATCGGCTGCTCTCTGTACGCCCTGACCCCCCTGCTTCCCGCCGGGCTTCCGTTTTCCCCCCTGCTCTTTACCGCTTTTCTGCCCCTCGTGAATTTTTTCAGGGGCTCTCAATCCACCTTTGCGGAGAATATCCTGGTCCGCAACTGCAATGAGCTTGGATTGAATTTCGGCATGCTCCGCAGCGCCGGGTCTTTCCTGTTTACCATCGGCAGCATCATCATTTCCCTGATGCTTCCTTTTCTGGGCGTGGGGAACACCTTCTGGCTTACCGGCCTGTTGATGCTTCCGGTAGTGTTTTTCACTCTGGCTGCCAGAGAACCTGACGCCCGGCCCTCTTCCAAGGGCGGCCGGGGTGAAAAGCTGGATCTGAAACGATTGCTTCACAGCAGCGGTTATATCATGTTTCTTGTCTTTGCCTTTCTGTTTTATATCGCGGCCACCTGCGAAAGCACCTTTATTCCCTATTTCATGGAAAGTGCCGGGATCTCTTCACAGCTTTACGGTGTGGTGCTGGCTTACCGTGCCCTGCTGGAAATTCCGTTCCTGCTGCTGATGGGCAGGCTTCGCCGCCGTTTCCCTCTGCGGAATCTGGTGGCGGCGGCCGCCGTTCTCATGTCTTTGGAATGCTTCGGATTCTTTTTCTTTGCGCACGGTCTGCCGCTCATGCTGCTGTTCTGCACCTTTTTCGGCCTGGGAAACGGGTTGTTCATCGGTTCTTCTTTAAACTATGTCTATGAGATGGCTCCTGAGGGCTTGAAAGCCAGCGCTCAGGCCTTTTACGCTTCCGTTTCCGCCGTGGCCGGGATCCTGGGGAATCTGTTTGGCGGAGTGCTGTTCGACCATGTGGGAGCAAAGCTCTTCTACCTCATCGTGGCTGTTTCCTATCTTGTCAGCGTGGCGATATTTGTGATCTCCTTTGCGGGAAAAAAACGGCAGGACGCCGCCGCGTAAAAGGGGAAGAGTCGGCCGCAGGCCCGGCAAGCCGGGCGGAACTTTTTCGCAAAATGCCGAACGCAGCTCCTTTGTTTTTCAGGGGCTGCGTTTTATTGAAATTTCTTTCTGATGAAAAAAGAAAGTGAAAATTATTATTTAGATGTGTCCTTTTACCTCCCCTGCTAAGGGGTGATTGTGTGCAGAAAGCCATGGCTTTCTTGGTGCCTTTGCACCCGACGCGAAGCGGAGAAAGCTGGCATGGCGTAAGCCATGACTGAGGGGTCTTGAACTACGCAAAAAACCGCAACAGGGACCCTTCCACCGCCATACGGCGATCCCACAGGCTGCGTAGCAGACTGTTTCCCCTCTTCAGGGGAGGCAAGAAAGGGCAAGGGCGAAGTTCCATCCCCTCCGTCGGCTATACAGCCGCCACCTCCCCTTGCAAAGCAAGGGGGAGGCTAAGAGCAGAGCCTTCCTAACAACTAACGACTAAAAGCTAACAACTAAAAGGGCAGTGAGGGAAAATTCCCCCACTGCTCTTTTTTTCCAAGCCGCTTCAGCCGAAAAATCAAGCTCTGATCTCTTCCTTCCCGCCCATATACATCCTGAGGGGCTCGGGAATGCGGATGCTGCCATCGGCCTGGAGATTATTCTCCAGGAAGGCGATGAGCATTCGGGGCGGGGCTACCACGGTATTGTTGAGAGTATGGGCAAAGTAGTTGCCATCCTTGCCCTTGATGCGGATGCCGAGGCGCCTTGCCTGGGCGTCGCCCAGGTTAGAGCAGCTGCCCACCTCGAAATATTTCTGCTGCCGGGGAGACCAGGCCTCCACGTCGCAGGATTTTACCTTCAGATCGGCCAGATCCCCGGAGCAGCACTCCAGCGTGCGCACCGGGATATCCATGGAGCGGAACAGCTCTACGGTGTAGCTCCACATTTTATGGTACCATTCCATGCTGTCCTCGGGTTCGCAGACCACGATCATTTCCTGCTTTTCAAACTGGTGGATGCGGTACACGCCCCGTTCCTCGATGCCATGGGCGCCCACCTCCTTACGGAAGCAGGGAGAGTAACTGGTAAGCGTTCTCGGCAGGGTTTCAGGCTCCAGGATATTCCCCATGAATTTACCGATCATACTGTGTTCGCTGGTGCCGATGAGGTACAGATCTTCCCCTTCGATCTTGTACATCATATTTTCCATTTCCGCAAAGCTCATGACCCCGGTGACCACATCGCTTCGGATCATAAAGGGCGGAATGCAGTAGGTAAAGCCCTTGTTGATCATGAAATCCCGGGCATAGGACAAAATGGCGGAATGGAGCCGGGCAATGTCACCCATCAGATAATAGAAACCGTTGCCGCTGGTGCGCCGGGCGCTGTCCAGATCGATGCCGTTTACGCTTTCCATGATATCGGTATGATAGGGGATCTCATAGTCCGGCACTTTGGGTTCGCCGAAGCGCTCCAATTCTACGTTTTCGCTGTCATCCCGGCCGATGGGGACACTGTCGTCAATGAGATTGGGGATCACCATCATACGCTTACGGATCTCCTCGGTCATTTCCCCTTCCTTTTGCTCCATGGCGGCAAGCTCGTCGGCAATTTCCGCCACCTTGCGCTTGGTTTCCTCCGCCTCTTCCTTCTTACCTTCCTTCATCAGCTTTCCGATCTCCTTGCTGATGAGGTTGCGCTGCTGGCGAAGCTCGTCCCCCCTGGCCTTGGAGGCCCGGAACTGCTCGTCGAGAGCGATCACCTCGTCTACCAGAGGCAGCTTTTCATCCTGAAATTTCTTCCTGATATTTTCTCTGACCCTGTCGGGGTCCGTTCTCAAAAGCCTGATATCCAGCATACTGTTTTCTTCCTTCCTCTTTTACGATTTTATCTTTTCACTGCTTTTGCAGCTTTAATTCCTTCAGCAGATTTTGAAGGTCCTCTTCTCCGTAAAATTCGATTTGCAGAGTCCCCTTCTTTTTGGTGCCCGAGATTCTGATCTTCCTGCCCAGATATTCCCCAACGGCAAGCTGGGCTTCCTCATAGTAGTGATTTTTCCCCCGGCCGGGGGAAGCGGCCTTCTTTTCGGCTGACCGCTTTGCCATATTTTCCAGTTCCCGGACAGAAGCGCCCAGGCGGGCCTTTTGGGCTCCCTTACGCATATCCTCGGGAGTTTTGAAGCTCAGAAGCGTTCTGGCGTGACCGGCGGAAAGCTCTCCCTTTTCCAGCATTTCCTGAATGTCCTCGGGCAAATTCAAAAGCCGCATGGCGTTTGTAACGGCGGGCCTTGATTTGCCCACGGCCTGGGAAACCTCCTCCTGGGTAAGCCCCTGGGTCTCGATCAGCGTGCGGTAGCCCCTGGCTTCCTCCAGCGGGCTCAGATCTTCTCTCTGAAGGTTTTCAATGAGGGCAAAAAGCATTTCCTCGGAATCCGTCATTTCCCGGACTACGGCGGGCACTTCGGTGAGCCCTGCCATACGGGAAGCCCGCCACCTGCGTTCGCCTGCCACGATGCGGTATCCGCCGCTGAGCATGGGACGAAGCAGAAGGGGCTGCAAAACGCCGTGCTGCCGAATGGAATCCGCCAACTCGGAAAGCGCTTCCTGATCGAATTCTTTTCTGGGCTGGTCCCGGTTGGGTTCTATTTCGTTGATCCTGATATTGACGGTGCCCTCACCCTCTGAGGTGTTCTCGGCGAAGATGGCGTCCAGTCCTTTTCCCAATCCTCTTTTTTTCATGGTTTCCCTCTCCCTAATTGTTTTTCAATACTTCTCCCGCAAGCTCGCTGTAAGCCTGGGCGCCTCTGGAGCCTCTATCGTAATACAGAACGGGCTGGCCGAAGCCGGGGGCCTCTGAAAGCCTGACCGTTCTGGGGATGACGGTGCGGAACACCTTCCGGGGAAAGTATTTCTTTACTTCCTCCACCACCTGCTGAGTCAGGTTTAATCTGCCGTCGTACATGGTGAGAAGGACGCCTTCGATATCGAGCCGCTCATTGTACTGGCGCTTCACTCTTCTGACGGTGTTCATGAGCTGAGAAAGCCCTTCCAGAGCATAATATTCACACTGTATGGGAATGAGGATCGTATCCGCCGCGGTCAGGGCGTTTGTGGTGATCAGGCCCAGAGACGGAGGACAGTCGATCAAAATAAAGTCGTATTCGCTGCGGATCGGGGCAAGGGCGTTTTTGAGGATAGATTCTCTGGATTCCTTTGACGCCAGCTCCAGCTCCGCGGCCGCCAGCTCCATATTGGAGGGCAGAAGCTCCAGGTTCTTGAACTGAGTCTTTACGATGGCGCTTTTTGCCCGCTCTCCTTCTATCATCACCTCATAGGCGCTGGAAATACAGGTCCTTCTGTCCACCCCAACGCCGCTGGTGGTATTTCCCTGGGGGTCGGCGTCAAAAAGCAGCGTCCTTTTTCCCTTATCTCCCAATGCGGCGGCCAGGCTGACGGCCGTGGTGGTTTTTCCGACGCCGCCCTTCTGGTTCGCGATTGCAATGATCTTTCCCATGGGATCTCCCCTTTTGCTTCAATGTTCCTTTTCGCTTTGCATCATATGTCCCTTATCATAGCACAAATCCTCTCGAAAGGGAAGTGCTATCCGGACCAAACTTGGAAAAATGTCGTCACAGAGAAGTTTTTCTGCTTTTTGGAGGTGGAGACCGGCTTGATGTTTCATGTGAAACAAAGGGAATACGAAATTAGTCGTTGGATATTAGTTGTTAGAAAGGATCTAAAGATGGGGCGAAAGGGCGAGATCCTTCGGCGTTACACGCCTCAGGATGACAGGTGGGGGAAGCGGCGTCCTTGCCGCGCAGGAAAATGAGGGAAAGGCAAGAGAACGACGATGAATTGGGGTTGGCAAGCCAGTTGTTAGCCGTGAGTTGTTAGTTTTTAGAAAAGGCTTTGCCCTTAGCCTCCCCTTGCTTTGCAAGGGGAGGCTAAGG
>CAZNZS010000112.1:0-6279 GCA_964577585.1 uncultured Acutalibacter sp. | reverse complement strand
TTCTCACCTTCGGTTCGGTCGGGTCAGAACGGTCTCCACCGGAGACCTTCCCCCCGGCGGGACACAAGCTGCGAACCGACCGAGCCGAAGGCGAGACAGGGGGACCACCGAAGGTGGTGGATGAGGTGGTAAGGCAAGAAAAAATCCGAGTTTTTCCACCTCATCAGTCATGCTGACGCATGACAGCTTCCCCTCAAGGGGAAGCTTCTCTGGCAAGTGCTAAACTCCAATTTAGCGGTACCCTTGTACCTCCCTGCTAGAGGGAAAACAGTCTGCTTCGCAGCCTGTGGACCATGCGAAGCATGGTGGAAGGGTTCTTGTTGCGATTTTTAGTGTAGCTCAGAACCCCTCCGTCACGGTTGCACCGTGACACCTCCCCTTTCAGGGGAGGCAAGGAGTGCTTTCAGGGGAGCCTTTCTAACAACTAACGACCTAAAAGCTAACAACTAACAACGTAGGTGATTTTGACATGGCAAATGAAAGCGCCCGGGTGGAATTTACCCGGGAAATGAAAAAAGATTATACGATCATCACGCCCAACATGGCGCCGATCCATTTTGAGCTGATCAAAAATGTGCTGGAAAGCTTTGGGTACCACATCGACCTGCTCCGCACCACCGGCCGGGAGATCGTGGACGAGGGATTGAAATACGTGCACAACGATACCTGTTACCCCGCTCTGCTTTCCATCGGACAGATGATGCACGCCCTTCACAGCGGAAAATACGATCTGCACAAGGTGGCCCTGATCATGACTCAGACAGGCGGCGGGTGCCGTGCCTCAAACTACATCCATCTGCTGAGAAAGGCCCTGAAAAAGGACGGGCTGGACTTTATTCCCGTGATCTCCCTGAACCTTTCCGGTCTGGAGAGAAATTCCGGCTTCCAGATCACCCTGCCCATGCTGCGCAGGGCCATTGCCGCGCTGACCTACGGCGATATGCTCATGCTGCTGAAAAATCAGACAAAGCCCTATGAGCTGACTCCCGGAGAGAGCGATGCTCTGGTGGAGCAGTGGACTCTGACCCTGACAAAGCTTTTCGAAGAGGGAAAGGCCTTCACCCAGAAGGAAATGCAGACCTGCCTGGAGAACATTGCCGCCTCCTTTGCCCAGGTGCCTGTGAGCGGGGAAAAGAAGGTAAGGGTAGGCGTTGTGGGCGAGATCTACGTCAAATATTCTCCCCTGGCCAACAACTCTCTGGAGGACTTTTTGTTCCGCCAGGGCTGCGAGCCGATGGTTCCCGGGATCCTCGACTTCATGATATTCAAGGTGGATAACCGCCTGGAGGACATTGCCCTTTACGGGGGAAACCCTGCGAAAAAGCAGCTTTGCACCATGCTGAAATGGTACTTTACAAAATATGAGGCCGCACTGATCAGCGCCGTGAAAAAATATCCGAAATTTACCGCCCCTTCTCCCTATTCCCACCTGAAGACCCTGGCGGGAAAGGTCATCGGCTACGGCTGCAAGATGGGGGAAGGCTGGCTGCTCACGGCGGAAATGATGGAGCTCATCGAAAACGGCTACGAAAACGTTGTCTGTACCCAGCCCTTCGGCTGCCTGCCCAACCACATCGTGGGCAAGGGCATGATCCGCAAGGTGAAGGCCGTGTACCCCCAGGCAAATATCGTGCCTATCGATTATGACCCCAGCGCCACACAGGTCAACCAGGAAAACCGCATCAAGCTGATGCTGGCTGTGGCAAGCGAACAGCAGTAAGCCGCCGCTTTCCTGGGGAAAGGCTTTTTATCCGGGCAAAATAGGAATTTGATGGAAGGAGAAACCGAAAAATGGGAAAGGTCATTTTGAGCGCCGACAGCACCTGTGACCTCGGCAATGAACTGAAGGCCCGTTACGACGTACACTACTACCCCTTCCACATCATTCTGGAGGGAAAGGATTACCAGGACAATGTGGACATCACCGTCAAGGAGATCTTTGAAGCCTACTACGCCAGAAAAGCACTTCCCCGCACTGCCGCCATCAACATGGAGGAATATGTGGAATACTTCCGGCCCTGGGTGGAGAAGGGCTTCGATGTGATCCATTTCAACCTGGGCGGAGCCATATCCAGCGCGCATCAGAACTGCGTGCAGGCTGCAAAGGAGCTGGGCGGGCATGTTTATCCCATCGACAGCTTCAACCTTTCCACAGGCATTTCCCTGCAGGTGATCGAGGCGGCGGAACGGATTCAGGCGGGCATGCCGGCATCACAGATCGCGGAAGAGGTCAGCGCCCTGCGCTCCAAGACCCACGCAAGCTTTATTCTCGACACCCTGGATTTCATGCGGGCCGGCGGACGCTGCTCCACCGTGGCCGCCGTGGGAGCAAACCTTCTGAGCCTGAAGCCCTGTATCGAGGTGGACAATTCCGACGGCAGCATGCACGTGGGAAAAAAGTACCGCGGCAGTCTGGAAAATGTGCTCCTCCGCTATGTAAAGGATAAGCTTTCTCAGTATCCCGATATCAAGCGGGACCACATCTTCATCACCTATTCCTCCATCGAACCGAGGCTTGCCTCTCTGGTGCGCAAAACGATTCGGGATACCATGGATTTCAAGGAGATCCACGAGACCTCCGCCAGCTGCACCATTTCCTGCCACTGCGGCCCCAACACTCTGGGGATCCTGTTTGAGACCCTTTCCTGAAGAGGAGATCTATGAAGAAGCCTCATTTTTACAAAGGAAAATACGCAGGACAGCATCTTCCCCGGCGGATCCTCTCCATGCTGATCGCCGTTATTATCATGGGCTGCGGCGTGTCTCTGTTCGTGCGGGCACAGATGGGCTCCGACCCCTTTTCCACCATCAACCTCGGCGTTTCCTCCAAGCTTCACCTGAGCTTCGGCGTCTGGCAGGCCATTTTTAACCTTCTGATGCTGACGGTGATCCTGTTTTTTGACCGCTCCATGCTGGGGCTTGGGACATTGGCAAATATGTTTCTGGTGGGCTTTTCCGCAGATCTGTTCCAGCCTGTTCTGACGGCACTGCTTCCGCCCACGGAGGCCCTCCCCCTCTGGGGCAGGGTGCTTTTGACCCTGGGCGGAGTGGCCTTTCAGATCGTGGGCTGTTCCTTCTATGTGACCTCCAATTTGGGAATGGCCCCCTATGACGCCCTTTCCTTTCTGGTCCCAAACAAAACAAAGATCCCCTTCCGCTGGTGGAGGATCTCCTGCGATGTGGTCTGCGTTGCCGTGGGCTTCGCCTGCGGGGCGTCCATTGGCATAGGCACATTGATCATGGCTTTCGGTACAGGGCCCCTGCTGCCCCTGTGCAACAAATACATTGCGGCGCCGCTCTTGAAAATAAAAGAGATCAAGTCATAAAGCTTCCAAAAAAATGAGGGAGGGCTGGAAAACAGCTCTCCCTTTTTGTTTTGCTTTTATTCTTTTTGAAAAGCCTCACTTGCTTTCCGACTGCAGAGCGGGCATATTCGCGAAGGCTTTTTTCTTGACATAGAAGTATGTGATAAGCTGGAAAATTCCCGTAACGATCCAGGAAATGGGGTAGGAAAGGAACAGCATTTCCCAGGTCCGGTTTAAGGGCAGGACTGTATAGATCCACAGGATCCGAAGGCCGCAGGTTCCCACGATGGACATGATCATGGGCAGCATGGAGGAACCGAGACCACGAAGCATACCTACCAGCACATTCATCAGAGCGATGGTAAAATAAGGCACACAGGTGATCAGCATTCTGCGCAGGCCGTATTCGATGACCTCTTGATCGGTGGTGTAAAGCCTCAACAGACCGTTGCCGCCAAGGTAAGCGCCCGCGCCCATCACAAGGCTTGAGGCGATCCCCATCATAAGGCAGATAAAAAACACCCTGCGAACGCGTTCCGGCTTTTTTGCGCCGTAGTTCTGGCTGGTAAAGCTTTGAGCCGCCTGGGTAAAGGCATCCACCACCGTCCACAGGAAGCCTTCAATATTTCCGGAAGCAGTGGCGCCTGCCATAGCAATAGAGCCAAAAGAATTGACAGTGGACTGAATGACCACATTGGACACGGAGAAGGTGGCACCCTGGATCCCTGCCGGAATGCCGATCTTCATCATCTGCAGCAGCTTGTCCTTTTCGATGCGGAGCTGCCGCAGGCTGACACTGTAAGGCGCGTCGCTTTTGACAAGACACCACAGCACCAGGGCGGCGGAAATTGCCTGGGAAATGATGGTGGCGGTGGCAACGCCCGCCACGCCCATGTGCAGCACAATGACAAAGATCAGGTTCAGGCAGACATTGATCACGCCAGAGGCTGTCAGAAAATACAGGGGCCGCCGGGTATCGCCCACGGCGCGAAGCACCGCCGCGCCGAAATTGTACAGCATGGAAACGGGCATCCCCACAAAATAGATCCGCATATACAAAATGGACTGATCGATGACGTCCTCGGGAGTTCCCATCAGGGAAAGCAGGGGCTTTGACAGGCCCACGCCGATAAACACCAGAAGGATCCCGGAGAGGATGCTCGTCAGGATGGCAGTATGTACCGTGGAGTTAAGCTCTTTCAGTTGTCCGGAGCCGTAGGCCCTTGCAACCAGCACGTTCACGCCCACGGAAAGGCCGATAAACAGGTTGACGATCAGATTGATCAGCGCCGAGGTGGAGCCCACCGCAGCCAATGCTCCGCTGCCCGCGAACTGGCCCGCCACCACGATATCCGCGGCATTGAACAGCAGCTGCAGAACGCCGGACAGGGCAAGGGGGATCGTAAACTTAATGATCTTTCCGAAAAGGGGGCCGGTAGTCATGTCAATTTCAAAGCCGCCTCTTGCAGTTTTTCCTTTTCGAAGCAAACTCACTGCCTATCATCCTTTCTTTCAGCATTTTTCCGGCGTTACGCCGCAAGGGGAGCTTCCAGCTTTTTCTTCACCCGTTTCTTTACCAGGAAATAGCACAGGAAATCAAAGAATGCCGCCAGGACCCAGGTGATGGGGTAGGAAGCATAGAGCATTTCCAGAGTGGGGATGGCAGCCACGGCGGTATAAAGCCAGACCACACGGAAGCCGCAGACAAAGGTGATGGTGATGACCATGGGCACAAAGGAGGCGCCGAGCCCTCTCAGCACACCCACCATATTTCCCATAAGCGCGCCGGCAAACTGCATAGTGCAGACGATGGCCATTCTCCGCAGGCCGAAGGCTATGACCTCCGCGTCTGAGGAATAGATCCCCAAAAGCACCGGACCGGCAAAATATGCTCCGAAGCCGAGAAGAAGGCCGATGCTTACACCAAGGCTCATACACAGGGCAAGGATCTTATTTACACGGCCCAGCTTTTTCGCGCCTACATTCTGCCCGGTAAAGGACATGGCGGCCTGGGAAAAAGCGTCCATCGCTGTGGAAACAAAGCCCTCGATATTGGACGCCGCCGTGTTCCCGGCCATTGCCAGGGAACCGAAGGAATTGATCGTGGATTGGATCAGCACGTTTGAAATGGAAAAGGACGCTCCCTGGATCCCGGCGGGAAGGCCGATCTTTGCCATTTTCAGAAGCTTATCCTTCTTGATGCAGAGCTGCTTTAGATCCACGCGATAAACGCTGTGAGTCTTCATAAGGCAGAGAAGCACCAGGGAAGCGGAGATCGCCTGAGAAATGGTGGTTGCTGTGGCAACTCCCGCCACGCCCATGTGCAGCACAATGACAAAAAACAGGTTGAGAACCACATTGACGATACCGGCAAGCAGCAGAAAATAAAGGGGGCGCTGGGTATCGCCCACGGCACGGAGCACCGCCGCGCCGAAATTGTACAGCATCAGCACGGGCATTCCGATGAAATAGATGCGCATATACAAAACGGCCTGGTCCAGCACCTCAGGAGGCGTTGCCATAGCCTCCAGAACGGGGCGGGCCAAAAGGATCCCCGCGGCGATCAGGACCACGCCGAAAATAAGGCTCGCCAGAATGGAGGTGTGCACTGTTTCACTGAGATTCTTCTGATCGTTTGCCCCGTAGTACTGGGCCACGAGAACGTTGGTGCCTACGGAAAGACCCATAAAAAGGGTCACGATCAGGTTGATGAGAGCGCCGGTGGCGCCTACGGCGGCAAGAGCGCTGCTGCCCGCGAAGCGGCCCACCACAATGATATCCGCGGCGTTAAAGAGAAGCTGCAGAACGCCGGAAATGGCCAGCGGAATCGCGAATTTCACGATCTTTCCCAAGAGAGGGCCGTTGGTCATATCGATTTCAAAGGAGCTTCTGTGTGCTCTGGGCTTTAATTTGAATTTCACAGAACTGACACCTCTTGAATTTATGGATGATGGGAAAGGGGAGAGGGGCAATG
>CAZNZS010000111.1:4722-6292 GCA_964577585.1 uncultured Acutalibacter sp. | reverse complement strand
TTATTTGCCGTTTCTGCGTCTTACGATAAACTTATCGCTGCGGTTGTGAGTCTTGCGGGTCTTGTAGCCCAAGGCCGGCTTACCCCAGGGGGTAACAGGGCCGGGACGGCCCACAGGGCTCTTGCCTTCGCCGCCGCCGTGGGGGTGGTCGTTGGGGTTCATAACGGAACCGCGGACCGTGGGTCTCCAACCCATATGACGCTTACGGCCGGCTTTGCCGATTTTCATGTTTTCGTGATCGATATTGGATACCTGACCGATAGAGGCCATGCAGTTCTCGGGCACGTTGCGAAGCTCACCGGAAGGCAGCCTCAAAAGGGCCATGCCGTTTTCCTTTGCCATGAGCTGGGCCATGATGCCGGCCGCTCTCGCGAGCTGAGCACCCTTGCCGGGGTACAGCTCCACGTTGTGGATAAAGGTACCTACCGGGATGTTCTTCAGAGGAAGGGCGTTGCCGGGCTTGATGTCGGCGCTTTCGCCGGAAACGACCTTATCGCCCACCTTCATGCCGTTAGCGGCAAGAATATACTTCTTTTCGCCGTCTTCATACTGGACCAGAGCGATAAACGCGGAACGGTTGGGGTCGTATTCAATGCTGAGCACGGTAGCGGTCATGTCGTGCTTCTGACGCTTGAAATCGATAATGCGGTACTTTTTGCGGTTGCCGCCGCCGCGGTGGCGGACGGTAATCCTGCCGTAGCTGTTGCGGCCGGCGTTCTTGTTCAAAGGAGCCAGCAGGCTCTTCTCGGGGCCGTTCTTTGACAGGCCCTGGTAGTCTGTAACAGACATGTTGCGCCTTGCCGCGGTAGTCGGCTTATAATTCTTGATTGCCATGTGGTGTTCACTCTCCTATTTTGCTTTGCGGGAGATCGGCAGCCTCCCATTCATGCGTGTCTTTTTAACCTGTCGCTTTCTCAAGGTCTCACGATAAAGCCCTGCGCTTTAAATCATGGACTCGAAGAATTCGATGGTCTTGCTGTCTTCGGTCAGTGTGACGACGGCTTTCTTCCAGCTTCTGGTATAGCCTTCGTTTCTGCCCTGGCGGCGCAGCTGGCCTCTGACATGAAGGGTGTTCACCTTGCTGACCTTCACACCGAAAAGCTCTTCAACGGCCCGCTTGACGTCGATTTTGGTAGCGGACTTGGCAACCTCAAAGGTGTACTTTTTCAGGCTGTTGCCTGCCATGGTTTTTTCCGTGATCACGGGGCGGAGAATAATGTCCTGTGCTGCCATCATGCATACACCTCCTCAATTTTTGCCACCGCATCCTTGACAACAATGAACTTGTCGGCATTCAGGATGTCGTATACGTTCAGGGTGTTGACCTGAGCGGTCTTTACGCCGGGAATGTTCCGGGCAGAGGCGATCACCTTTTCATCCACAGTGCTGAGGACGATGAGGGCCTTCTTGCCGCTTCCGACTGCACCCAGCATCTCGGCGATGGTCTTGGTGCGGTAAGCGTCGGTAGTGATGGCGTCCAGCACGATCATTTCATTGTCCCGGACCTTGGAAGAAAGGGCGGACTTCATCGCCAGCCGGCGGACCTTCTTGTTCAGCGCATAGCTGTAAT
>CAZNZS010000111.1:0-4712 GCA_964577585.1 uncultured Acutalibacter sp. | reverse complement strand
ATCCCGGGGCTTGGGGGCGAACACGATGCCGCCGTGGGTCCACTGAGGAGCCCTGGTGCTTCCCTGACGGGCGCGGCCGGTGCCCTTCTGTCTCCAGGGCTTTTTGCCGCCGCCGGAAACCTCAGTACGGGTCAAAGCAGACTGGGTACCCTGGCGCTGATTTGCCAGATAGTTCTTGACCATGTCGTTCATAACCGACACGTTGGGCTCAATGCCGAACACGGCTTCGGAAAGCTCCTGCTTGCCGACTTCCTTGCCCTGCATATTTAAAACTGCTACTGTAGGCATTCTGATTCCTCCTTCCCTTACGCTTTCACGCTGTCACGGATCACCACGATGCCGCCGTTGGGGCCGGGCACGGCGCCTCTGACCGCGATCAGGTTGTTATCCACGTCAACTTTTGCAATGGTGAGATTCTGAACGGTGACAGTCTCAGCACCCATATGACCGGCCGCCTTATGCCCCGGAAATACGCGGGAGGGGTCGGAGATAGCGCCCAGTGAACCGGCGTGACGGGCTACGGGGCCGGTGCCGTGGCTTTCCTTCAGGCGGTGGAAGTTCCAGCGCTTGATAACGCCCTGGTAACCCTTGCCCTTGCTCACACCGGTCACGTCTACGTGCTCGCCGGCTTCAAAAGCGTCCGCCTTGATCAGATCGCCTACGTTCAGGGCGCTGATATCGTCCAGCCGAAGCTCTTTGAGGACCTTCTTGGGGGCGACGCCGCCCTTGTCGAAATGGCCCTTCAGGGGCTTTGTCAGGCGCTGGGGCTTCTGATCTCCGAAGCCTACCTGAACTGCCTCGTAGCCGTCAGTCTCAGCGGTCTTCTTCTGCGTTACCACGCAGGGGCCGGCCTCGATGACGGTAACGGGAACAACTTTTCCCTTTTCATCGAAGATCTGCGTCATGCCGATCTTCTTGCCGATAATTCCTTTTTTCATGTTTTTCCTCCTTTAGGTTATTGGTTGGGAACTTCCCAACATGACCCTCTGCCTTGCCAGGGGACCGCTTTTTACAGCTTGATCTCCACTTCCACACCGGCAGGGAGCTCCAGACCCATCAAAGCCTCAACGGTTTTGTTGGAAGGTCTGAGAATGTCGATCAGTCTCTTGTGGGTGCGCATCTCAAACTGCTCTCGGCTGTCTTTGTTGACATGCACGGAACGCAGGATGGTGATGACTTCCTTCTCAGTGGGCAGCGGCACCGGGCCCGAAACACGTGCGCCCGTGCGCTTTGCAGTAGCAACGATCTTCTCGGCGGACTGGTCCACCAGCTGATGATCGTACCCCTTGATCCTGATCCTGATTTTTTCCTTGACTGCCATTTTGGTCGCCTCCTTTTAAATTGGTTGGCGGGCTGGGTTTGCTTACCGCCTCTTGCCTGACTTTTTCTTTACCACCCTTCCGGGTGTTTCCGCTCTGGGCATGAAAAAGCCGAAATCCGCATAAGGGATTCCGGGACGGGAAAAACCCATACATCCTCTGAAGAACACCATGGCCTGCCGGGGGACCCCGGTGGTTCCGGAACTTCAAATTCTTTCGCCCGGTTTGAAATCGGACATACTCCACGGAAAAACCGGCTCTTGCGAGCCGCAACCTCCCGCTTCAACGCATATCATGCAGTCATGCTTGATAATAATAGCATGGCTTTCTCTGTTTTGCAAGAGAAAATTCAAAATTTTTTAATAATCTCTTTTTGAAAAGGTCATCTGCATATGGATCGCCATGCAGCTTCAAGGCATTCGCAGCGTCACTCATCTCTTTCTTCAATAATACTTGAAGCTGAAAAGAACATAAATTATAATGAAATAAAGAACCGGAAGGCCCGTATCAAGGGTTGGCCGTCATCCGACAAACAAAAGCATTCTATGACAGGAAACAGGAACAGATTTTCTATATACTGTAATATTAGGAGGTGAGGGCTTTTGTACTGGCTGCAAAGCATAAACAATGCCATCCGCTTTATAGAATCCAATCTGACAAATAAGCTCAAGGCAGAGGATATCTCCAGAGAGGCCTGTTCTTCAGGTGCTCATTTTCAGCGTATTTTTCATATCGTAACAGGGATCACGCTGGGGGAATATATTCGCAACCGAAGGCTGAGCCTTGCGGGCAGGGATCTGCGGCTGAAGAAGGGAACGGTAACGGAAATTGCCATGAAGTATCAATACGATACCTCCGAAAGCTTTTCCAAGGCGTTTTTCCGGTTTCACGGGATCAATCCCTCCGATGTTCCGGCAAAAAGCAGCAGGCTGAAATTTTACAGCCCCCTTACGATCCATATTTCAGTGGAGGGCGGTTTCAATTCGTCTTTTCCGCTAATCGACGAGTTCTGTTGGAGCAATATCGATGAAAAAATGACAGAGCCCCTTTCCGACACGGAAAAATACCAGATGGTGATCGATTGGTCCCTTGCCGCCAGGGGGAAAAACCCCGATGTGTTCGATTCGCTGACGGACTGGATCCTGGACGATCCTCAATGGACGGAGGACAAGCTGGCGGAAAACGAACAGATCCTGATGAACGGTGTTCTGGCAAGATTCCGGGAACAAAACGCCAGGCTTCGGGCCTATTTAAAAGACATTTCCGATCCCGGCGTTGTAAACAAGGCCGTCTGGGACGCCCTGGATAAATTTGATTCCCAGCTGGCGGGCAAAACCGACGACCCCGGCCTGCAGAAAGCCGTGGAGGATATGTTCCGCGATTTTTCCACGATGAAAAGCCGCCAGAACCGGGAGCTGATCGCCGGCAGCAGAACCGGCCCCACGGGGACAGACAGCGTGGAGCTTTTCGGTTATATCAACTGCCTGGAGGTCTGTGACGCCGGTGTGCAATGGGCCCTGTTTATGCCTCAGGTTTCCAAAAATCAGCAAAAAGGCTTTCAGTTGGAGCATTTTGAGTACAAAACGCTGCCGGCCATGCGGTTTATCGGGAAAGAAGTTTTCGAAGCCGGTCCGAGGGACCTTGAGCAGGAGCTTGCCGTATTTTCCGCGCTGGATAAGCTTTCGGCATATAAATCCGGCTTTGACTACGATATTCTGCTTTTGCACCACTTTGGAAAAGGCGTGGACGCAGAGCCCTGCCACGGCTTCTTAGGCAGGTTTCTGAAGGTCGGGACCGCCGTTCCGCCGGGCTTTCTTTCAGTGGATTTCGTTCCAAAATGGACCGCGCCGGATTTCGGACCTCCTTATCTTTCCCAATTCGCCCTGGCAGTTTTTACCGGCGACAGCGCCGCCATGCACAGCCATGACGGCTTTGACAGCAGCGCCATGTACGACGTTACCAGAAACACCATCCTGGGGCAAGGGGTGCAGATCCCCTACCCCCATAAATACTGGACGGCGGAGGTATTTTTACATGGGATCACAGAACCCAGCACCGCCTATCTGTTCAGCGTAGCGCTGGAGGAACAAGAAACCAACCACCAATTTTAAGAGAAATCATGAAGAAAGGACAGGGAAACATTTATGCAAGCGATTCGCATTATCAAAATTCCAGACTGTAAAATGGTTTCGTCGGGTATCGGCATGTTCGGGGAGGAAAATTTCACAGCGTTCGAAGACTGGTTTTCCTCCCTTCCTCCCACAAAGGACGCCCGGGATTTTCTCACCGAAGCAGACGGCGGCCTGGAATGGCTTTTTCTCTACGAGGAGGGCATGGCCGTTCCGGAGCAATTCCCCATCATCGATTTCAAGGGCGGCCTCTACGCGGTAAGCACAGATATCGACGGGCAAACCGATACCGCCGCCATGGATGCGGAGCTGCTGGAATTTTTGCAAAAAAACGGCTTTGCGCAGGATATCAGCCGCCGCAGATTGGGCAATATCATCACGCCGCCTGAGGCGGAACAGATCATGGGGTATCAGCAGATGGACTACTATATGCCAGTCAAGGCGCGCGGTACCGAATCAGCGGAAAAATAACTGACTGTCCAAAAAGCAAGGAAGGGAAGCAAAATTATGAGTGAGAAAGCGATCCTTACCTTTCAGATCCATCAGGAGGCCTTTTCGTTTCTTGGCAGCGAGACTACCATTACCGATTCCACCGTACCTTCTGATTTTGAACAGATCTGGGAGCGTTTCTTTAAAAAAGGCGGGTATGCCCCTATCCTTCCCTACGCGGTGGATCCCAAACCCATCAACGTATGGTATACCAACGAGCGGGGAGAATTCATCTATTCTCAGGGCCTTTTTGTAAAAAATGTGGACAAACCGCCAGAGGGCTACACGCTTTCCCATTTTGACGGAGGCGATTACCTCGTTGTCACCACCGAGTGGATGGAAACAAATGAAGAGGCTGTGGGCGATAACGGAAACGGCCGCGTCAACCGGTACGCGGAAACCGTTGCCATGCCGGAGGGCTATGTCCGAAGCAAAGGCCCTATTGCCGAAATCGAAAAAGAGAATGCCGACACCCCTCAGGGCAGCAGATATGAGGTATGGGTCCCAATGGAAAGCAGTAGTTAGCCATCTAGTTATTAGTTGTTAGTTGTTAGTCGTTAGAAAAGGGCAAAAGCCCCGCCCGACTTTCCTTATTCTGAGCCCCCTTCCTGCCATCTCTGAGGCCCCTTCCCTGTCATCTCTGAGAAAAAGGAGCTTTGGCTCCTTTTTCTCAGAGATGACAGTTGGGGTAGCTAGTGTGTTAAATCGGAATTTAGCACCCACCCCTTGGCCTTCTCGCCTTCGTTCTCATCTTCGATTCGGTCGGTCATAGACG
>CAZNZS010000110.1:1214-6377 GCA_964577585.1 uncultured Acutalibacter sp. | reverse complement strand
GAAAATGTGCGACAGGGGGTAGCGTCAGGCGTGACAATCCCGCACGACATAAAAAACGCCCCTACCAACTACGGTAGAGGCGTTCTCACTGTATTGGATTCTTTTTGATAAAGTGTAAAACAGGTGTAAAATCGTTGAAAAATGCTTTTTGGAGTCCCGCAAAGCCTTGAAAACACTGGCTTTTCTTAATCCAGCGGCTTCATCGTCGGGAACAACAGCACATCGCGGATGCTGTCGGAGTTTGTGAGCATCATGACCACGCGGTCTACGCCGATGCCCATTCCGCCGGTGGGCGGCATGCCATATTCCATGGCGCACAGGAAATCCTCGTCCAGCATTTCCGCCTCGTCATCGCCACGCTCCCGAAGCTCAGCCTGCTTTTCAAAGCGCTGGCGCTGATCAATGGGGTCGTTGAGCTCAGAATAGGAGTTGCCCATTTCACAGCGGCAGATGAAAAACTCAAAGCGCTCTGTCAGACGCGGGTCATCGGGGCTGCGCTTGGTAAGCGGTGACACCTCCACAGGGTACATGGTGATGAAAGTGGGCTGGACCAGGTGTTCCTCCACCTTCTGGTCAAAGCACGCGAACAACGCGTTACCCCAGGTCTTATCCGCTGTTTCAGCAAGGATGACACCCTTGGCCTTCGCGGCGGCCACCGCCTCGGCGTCGTCAGTGATGCTGCCGAAATCGATGCCCACATATTCCTTTACCGCTTCAATCATGGTCATACGTTTCCAGCCGGGAGTCAGGTCGATCTTTTCTCCAAGCCATTCCACCTCATAGGTACCGAGGATCTCCCTGGCAGCGCCGGAAACCATGCCTTCGGCGATATCCATCATGCCGTGGAAATCGGTATAGGCCTCGTAAAGCTCAATGCTGGTGTATTCCGGATTGTGCTTTGTATCCATGCCCTCGTTCCGGAAGCAGCGACCGATCTCATACACCCGCTCCATACCGCCGACGATCAGCCTCTTGAGCGGCAGCTCAAGGGCAATACGCATATACATGTTCATATCAAGGGTGTTATGGTGCGTGATAAAGGGTCTGGCGGCAGCGCCGCCTGAAAGCGTGTTCAGCACAGGCGTTTCCACCTCAATATAGCCGCGGTCATCAAGATACTTGCGCATATATTGAATAAACTTGGAGCGAATAATAAAGTTCTGCTGGACCTCAGGATTCATGATCAGATCAAGATAACGCTGACGATATCTGGCATCCGTATTGGTCAGGCCGTGATACTTTTCCGGAAGCGGCAAAAGAGCCTTGGAAAGGATCGTCACAGTATCGGCTTTGACTGAGATTTCTCCCCGCTGGGTGCGGAACACCTCACCGGTAACACCTACAATGTCGCCGATATCCAGAGAGGCCTGCATGAGCTTGTATGCTTCCTCCCCCATCACGTCTATTTTCGCATAGATCTGGATCCTGCCGGAGCCATCCCGCAGGTCCATAAAGCTCACCTTTCCCATGCCGCGGCGGCTCATGATGCGGCCTGCCACGGAAACCTGCTTACCCTCGTACCCCTCTTCGAATTTCTCCACGATCTCCTGAGCTTTCTGCTTTACATCAAAGGTAGTGATAACATAGGGATCTTTGCCCTGCTCCTGAAGCTTTTGCAGCTTTTCTCTGCGAATGCGCAGAATTTCCTTTTGGTCCTGTTCTTCTGTGGGCTGGGCTGTATTTCCCTGCTTCTCCGCCATATGGATCATCCTTTCCTTTTTACTTCCGATTCTAAAAAAAGGAGCGGCGCGTTGTGCTGCTCCTTTTTCATGCTGTGCTTTATCGAGAGATCGTTATGATCTTATACTTGGCTGTTCCCGCCGGAGTCTCCACGCGCACGGTCTTTCCGACCTTCGCGCCGATCAGCGCCTTTCCCACAGCAGATTCATCGGAAATCTTGCCATTTCTGGGATCAGCCTCATTGGAGCCCACGATCTTGAAATCGCGGGAAGCTTTCTTTCCGTCCGGAAAAGTAATTGCCACTTCGATTTTGGAGCCAATATGAACAATCTCATTGTTGAGTTCGCTTTCATCAATGACAACAGCACCCTTGAGCATCACTTCAAGGTCCGCAATGCGGGCCTCCATAATGGCCTGCTCATTTTTCGCCTCGTCATACTCGCTGTTTTCTGAAAGGTCGCCGAAAGAAAGGGCAACTTTTATTTTTTCCGCAACTTCTTTTCGCCGAACGGACTTCAAATGCTCCAATTCCTTCTCCAGGGAAGCCAAGCCCTCTTCCGTTACGAAATACTGCTTCATATTATTATCTGCCATACTGTCTTCCTTTCCTTGCTCCGGCAGAGAGCGCCGGAACACTTAGCCGCTAAAAATATATATCTGCACGCAGGAACCAATTATACTGAAATTAAAGCCGATTGTCAATGCAAATTTACTGCTGGCACACCGACAGGGACAGTATTCTCAGACCACCGCGTCTTCTCCCTCTTTTTTAAGATATTTTCCGAGGGAGATCACACCGCCTACAGCGCCGAACAACATTCCCACCAGTATATATCCCACATAGATCATCCCGAAATAAGGAGAAATATCGACCATAGCCAGGAACGGCGCTATGCCGTAAATCGCTTCCACGGCCCGGCCGTAAGAGAAATAAATAACCGTAGCGGAAACGAGGCCGGAAATAAGGCCGATCACCATTCCTTCCACCAGGAAGGGGATCCTGACAAATCCGTTTGTCGCGCCCACTGATTTCATAATGTTTATTTCCATACGCCGGGAGAACATGGTGACCTTGATCGTGTTGGAAATAATGAACAGAGAAACAATGGCCAGCACCGCAACAAGAGCTACACTGGCAATGCGCAGCAGCTTATCCAGATTGCTGAGCTTTGTGGCGATATTGCTGAAATCGGAAACGCTGTCAACGCCCTCCACCGCTTCCACCTGTCTGATCGTGTCGTCATACAGGCTGAGATCGGT
Organism: uncultured Acutalibacter sp.; assembly: GCA_964577585.1. Lineage (GTDB taxonomy): Bacteria > Bacillota > Clostridia > Oscillospirales > Acutalibacteraceae > Acutalibacter. The sequence goes on along the minus strand of CAZNZS010000110.1, from coordinate 3,437 downwards.
CAAAGAGATCGTGTATGCGTCCGGAAGCGGGTTGCCCGAGCCCTGAAGCGCCCCGAACAAAGAGTCGCTGCTGTCCAGCTCCGACAACGTCATATTCAACCCATCGTCTTTAGGAACAAAAGTGCAGTCGGAAATATTCTCGATCTGCCTCAGGTCTTCTCCCACCTTGACGGCTTTCAGAGATGGAAGGTTATCCTGCAAAAAAACCGTAATGGTGTTCCGGCTTTCCACCGATTCCATGATCGAGGACAAGTTCAGCGTGAGAAGGCCCGTAACTCCAGTTAAGAGCAGGCAGGTAATCAGCACCATAATGGAAGCAATACTCATCGTTCTGTTCTTCCAAAGGCTTTTGAGGCCCTCCCGGAACAGATATCCCATACTGTGCAGGCCCATTACCTCACCTCCCCGTCTTCTTCGCCGGAATAATCGTACTCCTCTTCGTATTTTCCCTGTTCGTCAGGCTCATAAGGGAGATCTTGCTCATCCTCCGGCCCAAACTGTTCACCAGACTCGGTGTTATCGTATTCGGCATAATCATCATCGGCGGCAACGGCTTCCTCCGCCGTATCGTACCGCTCAGGCGGAGCGTAGCTGTCCTGCATTGCCGCAGTATCCGCAACAATCTCGCCGCTGTGGATCTGAATGATACGTTTATGGAAATGCTTTACAAGACTGTGCTCGTGAGTGACCATCAGAATGGTGGTGCCACGGCGGTTGATCTCACTCAAAAGGTCGACGATTTCAAAGGAAAGGGCCGGATCGATATTTCCGGTAGGTTCGTCCGCAATAATGATAGAAGGGTTATTGACCAGTGCTCGTGCCAAACCGACACGCTGCCTTTCACCGCCGGAAAGCTCTGTGGGATAATGCTTTGCCTTATGCTGCAGCCCCACAAGGCTCAAAATGTAAGGGACGCGCTTTTTTATCGCCTTCGGCGGCGCACCCACAACACGCATGGCAAAAGCCACGTTGTCATAAACCGTCATATGGTCGATCAAACGGAAATCCTGAAATACCATCCCCATTTTTCTGCGGATATATGGGATCTTTCTTTTTCTTATCCTGGAAATATCCGTGCCGTCCACTATGATCTGCCCGGAATTGGGGTGCTCTTCACAGGTGATAAGCTTCAAAAAGGTGCTTTTGCCTGCTCCGGAAGAACCCACAATAAAAACGAATTCACCCTTTTCCACTTCAAGGTTCACATTGTGAAGGGCTTCCGTCCCATTATTATAGACTTTTGAAACATTCCGGAATTCTATTATCATAACGATCCCTCCCAGCTGAATGAAACCGGCATATGGAAGACTGTGCTATCCATAGTAGCACCCATTGGTACCAGTACATTATACCAATGGGCGCCCCTTGTTTCATTCCATATGAGAAATAAATTGTAATCAATTTGTAACCAGACAGACAAATAAAGACAAAGCTGCAGAAGCTTCTGCAAAATCAGAACTTATTTGGATTGCTGGACAAATACTTCTTTACCATCATCGCCACCTTGAATACAATGGCGTCTTCAAACTCACGAAGGTCGAGCCCGGTGATCTTCTTGATCTTCTCCAAACGGTAAACCAGTGTGTTCCTGTGAACAAACAGCTTACGGGAAGTTTCAGAAACATTCAGGTTGTTCTCAAAGAAGCGCTGAATGGTAAAGAGGGTCTCATGATCCAGGGAATCAATAGAGCCCTTGCGAAAAATCTCCTTGAGGAACATTTCACACAGTGTTGTGGGAAGCTGATAAATCAAACGGGCGATACCCAGATGGTTGTAACTTACAATGGACTTCTCCGTATCGAAGACCTTCCCCACTTCCAGGGCAACCTGGGCTTCCTTAAAGGAGCGGGCCAAATCCTTGATGCTGCTCACAACTGTGCCAATACCGACGGTGCAGTGCGTATAGAACTCGCTGGAAAGCGTGTCCACAATAGAACCTGCCAGCTTATTGATGTCCTTTTCATCAATATTGGGCTTGATCTCCTTGACAAGAGCAATATCGGTTTCATTGATATTGATGATAAAATCCTTGTTCTTATCCGGGAACAGATTCTGAAGCACATCGAAGGTGGAAATATCATTTTTGTCCACGATCTTGATGAGCATGCAGACACGGCTTACATCGGAATCGAAACGAAGCTCATGGCTTTTCAGATAAATGTCGCCGGGAAGGATATTGTCAAGGATAACGTTTTTGATAAAATTGCCGCGATCGTATTTTTC
>CAZNZS010000110.1:0-1204 GCA_964577585.1 uncultured Acutalibacter sp. | reverse complement strand
ACATTGCTCAAAGAAATGCCAAGGATCTGAGCGTATTTTTGCGCCTCGGGATCTTTTCCCATGACAAAAACGGCATAATCAGGCCGCGGGCCGGAGCCAAAAGGCATAAAGGTATAGTCCCCGGCCTGGAAAACAGATGAAGAGGTAAGATCCTCCGGCATAACGCTTTCACAAACCTCGCCGACCTTCCCCAGCTCGCTGCAGGCGATCACAACAGCAGAGTCATCAATAACGCCTATGGTGCGGTCGATGGTATCGGTCATTTGATGAATGATACCCTGGAACAATCTGTTGGACATAATAACTCTTCCCCTTTCTATAATCAGGACAGAGGGATAAATCCCGCCGAACTTTATCGACTAAAACAGCAAACACTATATATAGCCCTATTTTACATAACCTTCGCAAAAAATTCAACCTTTTTTTGAAAAATTTGAAGGTGCAGAGCCACATTTTTTCATATTTTTTGAAAAATCGGCTGCAATTGAATAGCAATTGGGCAGAAATCTTCTAAGATATGTATCATATAGAAAAGTTAAGTTCGGAAAATAATGAACGTACAATGCAGCTGCACCCGCTGACTTTTCCCCTCAAAAAATTCCGCTCTCTTTCAAAACAGCCATGCTAAAAGAAAATGCTTCTAAACAGAGAAAAGGCATACCGCAATTGCGGTATGCCTTTGAAAAGCAAGTGTAAACTTAGTTCAGGAAAGTCTTCTCAGTCTCTTTGTCGAACAGGTGCATCTTGTTCAGATCGAAAGCAATAGCAGACTTGTCACCGGACTTAGCGGTAGAAGTAGGCTCTACACGAGCAGTAACAGCGTTGCCTTCACAGTTCAGGTACAGATAGGTTTCAGCACCCATCAATTCTGTAACTTCAACGTCGCAGGTAACATGTGCGCCGCCAACCTTCTCAATGAACTCGGGCTCATCATGCACATCCTCGGGACGGATACCAAAGACAACATCCTTGCCAACGTAGTCTGCAACGGAGGTGCCTTCTGCCTTCTTCGCGGGGATCTTAATGGTGCACTGGCCAAAGGTAAGGGTGTAATCGGAGCCGTCCTTGCCCAGCTTGGCGTCGATGAAGTTCATCTGGGGAGAACCCATAAATCCGGCAACGAACTCGTTAACAGGATATTCATACAGATTCTGAGGAGTATCGACCTGCTGAATGAAGCCGTCCTTCATAACCACGATGCGGT
>CAZNZS010000109.1:0-6873 GCA_964577585.1 uncultured Acutalibacter sp. | reverse complement strand
AGGGAGTAGGTCGGGAAACTGGCGCGAGGGTTCAAATCCCTCCTTCTCCGCCAAAATAATCGGAACAGTCTTTTGGCTGTTCCGATTATTTTAACAGAAAGATTTGAACCCGAGCGCGGCGTCGCCGCAAACGCTTTTGAGTTTGCAGGCTGCGCTTTCGAGCACCGCAAGAGGGGTTGCGGAGCAACCTCAAATCCCTCTTTTCTCTCTTTCACGGATGGCGGCAAAACCAAATTTTGAAATCAGCGAGAACAGAATGGAAAAACTGCCTATTACAAAGGAAGAAATTGATTTCATCTTATCAAAGTTTGACTTAGAAAAAGAGAAGGTCACGGATTTTATTGATTCTTCCCATTCTGAGGATGATATCCGATGGAATTTTATCCTTGACAAGCGCTTTGTATTGAAGGTGAACTCACCGAACGGGATGTGGGAAGAACGTTTGCAGGAGATATCACGGCTTGTCACACGCTACCGTTCTGTTGGTGTATATTGTCCTGCATATCTTCCCGCCAGATCAGGTTTGCTTACTTATACCTGGCTGCATAAGGACAAAACATATACTTGCTTTGTGGAAGAGTATGCACGATACCCTGTCTGTGAATCAGACATAGAGATTGACCGAAAAGGAATTGTTGAGCATCTCGGAGTTTTGGCGGCAAAGTATACAGATTATGATTTGTCCGAAACACACTCCATGTGGTCGATTATTGATCTTTCCCCATTCGACATGGATGTTGACGAAAAGCAGGAAAACGCAGACGCGCTGGCAAAGTCACTGAGAGAAAACGGCTATCCGGAGCTTGCGGAAGACGTTTCAAAATACAACAGCAAGCTTCGTGCCGCAATTCTTCCCCGGTTCAGAGAATTGCCCCGCTGCGTATTTCAGGGCGACTTGAATCAATCAAACGAACTGCACGAGAACGGCAGGTTCGTCGGTCTCATTGATTTCAACTGTTCGGGAACAGACGTCAATATCAATGTTTTTCTCAATGAAACCAATTGGTTCCCGGATAAAAAAGAATTTGAAGAAATGACTATCTCAGAAATGCTGGGTCAAATAGACTCCAAACAACAGGATTTGGCTTCCGTGATTTTTAAGCATTACACCATGAGTGCACTGGAAAAGCAACTGTATCCTTATTTCAAACGCATCGTAGATCTATTCCAATATCCGAATGTGTGTGCAATGGCCGAATGGCTTTCAGACGGGAAACATCGCGAAAGATGTGCTGAGCTTATAAAAGCTTTGATAAACCGGCCGCTATAAATCAGCTTATTTGAGAACAGACTAAAAAGAAGCAGCTTTTTTGCTGCCTCTTTTCTTTTATTCCGTTCTCCTGCATATATTACACAAAGCCATAGCCGGCAGTGAAAGACCGCACCACAAAAGGGAATACGGCAGACAGATCTGACCCATCACATTAAGCGGCATATCGGAATAGTCCCATACGTTGCAGCCCATCAGATCATTAAAAACGATCCCTGTGGCAAGCTCTACACCGGTTATGATGGCTGATCCCATCACGCAGCGTGAAGCAAGCCTTCTCCCCCTCATTTTTTCGCAACATACCTTATCGATCAAATAAAGGCACAGGCCGCCGGCCAAAGCCATGGAATAATGGGTCCTGCCTCTCCAGGCCATTTCCAGGGTCGGATACGCACAGCTTCCCGTTAAAAAAATCAAACCTTCCTTGCTCATAATTACCTCCACCAAAAATGGTGAGAGTAGTATGGCTCAAAGGGGGGAATTTTAACCGGCAAATACGGTGTTTCCGAAAAATCCCAGCATAATTCGCAGACAATCTTCTCCCTGTCTTAATTTGCTCGAACTGTCTACAGGAAAATAAAAGAGTTTTGGCCTGAAACCACAGGAAACAAGTGGCGATTATTATGTAGGCTGCCACAAAAGCAGCATAAAATGACATAAAATCACCAGTATTTGGCAGGAAATTTCGCATGAAAAGAGCTATCATTGTCACAAAGCCAGTAATCTTTTTCATGAAAGGGTGAGTTGTTGTGGAAAACAATCAGCCGGTAAAGGTCGCCATGATAGGCGTTGGTGCTATCAGCGGCATTTATCTGCAAAACATCACGAAAACTTTCCGGGAGATCGAACTTGTCGGTCTGTGTGATTTGATCCCGGAAAGAGCGGAAAACGGAGCGGCCTATGTAAAAGGCGAGACCGAAAAAGGTGCCAAGGTACCGCAGCCAAAGATCTACCGCGACATGATGGAAGCCTTTGAGGATCCTGAGGTGGAAGTGGTTCTGAACCTTACAAGGCCCTATGAGCATTTCGAAGTGACAAAGCAGGCGCTGCTTCACGGGAAGCATGTCTATTCCGAGAAGCCCCTGGGCGTTGATATGGAGGAAGCAAACGAGCTTATTTCCATTGCCGAAAAAAGCGGTCTTTTGCTGGGCGGTGCTCCCGATACCTTTATGGGCGCCGGCATCCAGACCGCCCGCCGCCTGATCGACGACGGTATAATAGGAGAGCTTGTCGGCGCAAGCTGTGCCATGGCTTGCCACGGCCACGAGACATGGCATCCCGATCCCGAATTCTATTACAAGCGCGGCGGCGGACCCATGCTTGATATGGGGCCCTATTACATCACGGCTCTCATACAGCTTTTGGGAGAAGCCAAAGGCGTGATGGGTATGACGAAAAAGTCTTTCTCCAACAGACTGATCACTTCCGAGCCCCATCACGGCGAAACCATCAATGTGGATGTGGATACTTACCTTTCCGGCAACATCGAATTTTCCAACGGAGCCATTGCACAGGTCTTAACGACCTTTGATGTTCACTATACCGCTCCGTCGCGATTTGAGGTATACGGCACTAAAGGAAGTCTGATGGTTCCCGATCCCAACACCTTCGGCGGACCCGTGCTGCTCCTGCGTCCGGAAGACGCGGCAGTCGCCCCTAAAACCGATCCCGGACTTTCACGTCACGGCGTACCGAGTTTTTACACAGGTTGGAAGGAGATCCCACTGCTGTACGATTACGCGGAAAACAGCCGCGGCCTTGGCCTGGCCGACATGTGCAAAGCCCTCCGCACCGGACGGGATTACAGAGCCAATTATAAACAGCTGCGTCATGCGCTTGAGATCATGACCGCATTTTCTGTTTCCAGTGAGACAAAAACCTACCTGCCCCTGCAGACAAAATATACACAGACCGTGCCCATGAAGAACAATCCCATGCACGGGATCCTGGACGATTGATTTTTCAAAACTTCTATTGTATACTCAAGAAAGGATAAAGAATTATGAAAGCTGCATATACAGGATGGACATGGATCCACGGTGACGCTGAAACAGCAAAAAAACAGCTGGAGCAAAGCTTCAGGGAGTGTAAATTCCTCGGCTACGACATAGTAGAGAATTTTGCGTTTATCAGCGATTATTATAAGGATGATCCCGGTGAGTTAAAAAGACTGGCCGATTCCTGCGGCGTTGAGCTTCTGAACCTCTACGGTCACTTCACTCTTGACGCAGAAAGCTCCCTGAAAACCGCTATGGAACAGGTGGATTTTCTAGCTGCTATTGGCGGAAAATGGTACAACTGTCAGCACGGTGGGTTTGGTGAGGCTCCCTTTGAACGTCCTACCGATCCCGAAATGCTCAATACAATCTGCGGCATTGCAGACAAGCTTGGAGCATATGCAAAAACCAAAGGTGTCACAGTTTGCTTCCACCCCCATTACGGGACCTGTGTCTTTTCTCAGAGTGACATTGATTACTTCGCGGCACACACTGATCCTGAAAACGTTTCCTTCTGCTTTGACACCGCTCACACTACTCTGGCGGGCATTGACCCGGCTGCTCTGATCCGCCAGTATGGCAGCCGTGTAGCCTATATGCATTTGAAGGACGTGGACACCTATGCTCTTTCCAAGGCGGAAGGCCGGGCTAAAACGGCTTCTTACAGAGCCCTGGGTCATGGCACGGTGGATTTTCCCGCCGTAAAAGCTGCTTTGGAGGAAGTTGGTTATGACGGAGTGCTCTGTGTGGAGCTTGACCGTCCTGAGGTCGGGAATTTTCACTCCGCTGAAGTATCCCGCATTTATTTGAGAGACGTTTTAGGCATTTAAGACATATTGATTCTAATAACAAAGAAAGCCTGGGAAAGGAGAAAAAGCCCATGAAACGCCATGCGTTTTTTGAAAACCGCACTGAGCGATTTCAGGCATCTGCCGGCCCTGGCTTTTCTTTTCCTCCCCACCTTCATTTGCAGCTGGAGTTGTTTTTTGTGAACAGAGGCTCAGCGGAGGTCACGGTGGGAAACCATACTGCCACGCTTTACGCGGGAAGTCTTGCCATCATCTTCCCAAACCAGACACACAGCTATCAATGCACGTCTGAAGGATCATTAATCACCATGCTGATTGCCGAACCATCTTATGCCGGAAGACTTATGGATACACTGCTGCGCTTCTCCCCTGAGTCTCCTTTTTTAGCTGAAATCCACCCAAATATCCACTATGCAATAAATGAGATCTTAAAGGAACATGGAAAACAAGAACCAGACGAGGCTGTTTACGGTCCTTTTATACAGCTTATTTTAGCTCGTGCACTGCCTGAGTTGAAACTTTGCGAAAAACGCGGAGACCACCAGCAGGATCTTATCTGGCAGATCGCCAACTACGTAAATGAGCATTATCAAGAACCGTTGACCCTTGTTTCGCTTGCAAAAGGCGTTGGTGTAAGTCCAGGAAGGCTTTCTCACGTGTTTTCCGAAAAAATCGGACAAAGCTTTCCTTCTTATTTGGCGCATATCCGTCTTTCCTACGCGCAAGCCCTGCTGCAGGACACAGAGCTTTCCGTTACGGAAATCGGAGAAGAATCCGGATTTGAAAGTCAGAGAAGCTTCTTTCGCGTATTCCAAAGATATCACGGCATGACACCTGCGGAATACAGAAACAAAAACTGCACGGAGAGGAAAAGCAAATCGGAAATCCAAGACTCATAATTCTCGGAGGAGACTCTATGTCTGAACCTATTTTGCTGCGCCAGGCAAAGGCACTGGTAGAAGGTGAACGAAGCCTGATCCCCAATCTGGCAAATATTTCTGCTTTGCTGTGGGAAAAGCTGGAAAATATCAATTGGGTTGGCTTTTACCTTACAGCAAAAAGCGAGCTATTGCTCGGGCCCTTTCAGGGAAAGCCGGCTTGCATTCACATCCCAATTGGAAAAGGGGTTTGCGGCACTGCGATAATGGAAAGAAAAACGCTTATCGTGCCAGATGTCCATAAGTTTCCGGGGCACATTGCCTGTGACAGTGCCAGCCGCTCTGAACTAGTGATCCCTTTGATTGATCCGTCAGGTAAAGCCTTAGGCGTTCTGGATATCGACAGCCCTCTTCCCTCCCGTTTTGGTGATGCAGATGCTGAGATACTGGAAGAATTGGCACGTATTGTTGTTCGATCCTGCGATTGGAGCTGATAAGCATATGAAAAAGTATTTTTTTCGCTTGGCTGCTTTTCTGATCGTTTTCTCGCTTCTTTCCACAATCCCGACAAATGCTTTTGCCAATTCCGCGGAGCCGCCCTGCTTTACGGTGATCGTCAGCCGTGCGCCAGAGGACCTGGAGCTTTCCGTGGAATATCCAAACGGCAGCTCCTATGAACTTGTCTATCTCTATAACCGCTCTAAGTCTGGGCCTTCGGAAACCCACGCCTGGGAAAGCTACTACGAATTTCTTCATAATGGCTGCGAACCGAAAATGGATCTGCGGGAGGCAGTACTGGGGGTAAGCTACGGGAGCGAAAGCTACACCTGCGCTTTTCCTGAGGAATGCAGCCGCTATTACAACGGACTGCTTGTGCTGAACTTGAAAAACCGCACCCTGCGCATGGAAGCTTCCACCGGCCGCAGTCTTTTACTGGTTATTCTGCGTATCACATTGACTCTGCTCATTGAGGGCCTGTTTTTCTTCCTGTTTGGCTATCGCAAAAAAGCCAGTTGGCTCCTTTTCCTCATCACCAATCTTGTTACGCAGATCGGGCTCAATCTTCTTCTGATGCTTGCCGCGGACCTAGCGATTGGCTATATGGCCTTACTTTACATGCTCTATCTCATTGGAGAAGGGCTTGTGTTCCTCATTGAGATCCTGGTTTTCGTCTGCGGGCTTCGAGAACGCACGAAAGCACGGGCCGCGCTCTGCGCCTTGGCTGCAAACGCTGCCAGCCTGGCTCTGGGCGGCCTGATTTTGACCTTCCTTCCCCTTGCTTTTCTCTAAGTTCCTGTTTTTTGAACCGAATCCGAAAAGAGGACGGAGCTTTTACACTCCGTCCTCTCGCTTTTCCTAAAATTTCTTCAAAACTTATTTACTGCTCAAATACTCATCAATGGACTTTGCGGCCAGCTTGCCTGCACCCATGGCGGAAATGACGGTAGCAGCGCCGGTAACAGCGTCACCGCCGGCATACACACCTTCGCGGCTGGTAAGACCGGTATCCTCATTGATAATAATACCACCCCACTTCTGGGTCTCAAGACCCTTGGTGGTGGACTTAATAAGCGGGTTGGGAGAAGTGCCGATAGCCATGACCACGGTATCTACGTCCAGCACAAACTCGCTTCCCTCAACGGGGATCGGACGGCGGCGGCCCTTTTCGTCAGGCTCGCCAAGCTCCATCTTGATGCACTTCATGCCGGTGACAAAGCCGTTCTTGGGATCGCGGCGGTCATCGGGATTCTCATAGCCCAGGATCTCAACGGGATTGTTAAGCAGGCGGAAATCGATGCCCTCCTCCATAGCGTGCTCCACTTCCTCCTTACGGGCAGGAAGCTCTTCCAGAGAACGGCGATACACAATGTAAACCTTTTCGGCGCCCAGACGAAGAGCCGTTCTCGCGGCATCCATAG
>CAZNZS010000108.1:0-7616 GCA_964577585.1 uncultured Acutalibacter sp. | reverse complement strand
ATGTGGCCTGCCCCGGCTTCCTGTTTGGCCTGGACGTGGCCGCAGGCTTTTTTGCAAGAAAAGCGGTCAAAAAGGTGCTGGTGGTAAGCGCCGAGCGCATGAGCGGCCTTTTGGACTGGACGGACCGCAGTACCTGCTGCATTTTCGGCGACGGCGCGGGCGCGGCTGTGCTGGGGGAAGGAGACGGCTATCTTGCCTCCGAGCTGCATACCAAGGGCGGGGACGATATCATTTCCATTCCCACCTGGTGGAACAATTCTCCCTTTTATGAAAGGGAGCTGCCGAAAAACAAGGTGAATATGCAGGGCCAGGAGACCTATAAATTTGCCGTTACCTCCATGGTGAACGACATTCGCTCCGTTATGGAAAAGGCGGGGATCACCGGCGAGCAGGTAAAGGCCGTGATCCCGCACCAGGCCAATTACCGGATCATCCAGGAAGCCAGAAGAAGGCTGCCGGAGATCGCGCCGGAAAAGTTCTTTGTGAATATTGAAAAATACGGCAATACCTCTTCCGCCAGCGAGCCCATTCTGCTGGACGAGATCAACCGCCAGGGCCTTTTGCAGCCGGGGGATTATGTGCTTCTCTCCGCTTTCGGCGGAGGGCTTTCCAGCGCCTCCTGCGTAATCAAATGGTAAATATCAGTTAGATACTAGAGAAGGAGCTTATACCATGATCAAAACACCGATTTGTGACCTTTTGGGGATCGAATACCCCATTTTTCAGGGCGGTATGGCCTGGATCTCCGATGGAAAGCTGGCGGCCGCCGTGTCAAACGGCGGAGGCCTGGGCATCATTTCCGCCATGAACGCCAATGCGGAGCATTTGAAAAAGGAGATCGACATTGCCCACAGCCTGACGGATAGGCCCTTCGGCGTGAACATCATGCTCATGTCTCCCTTTGCGGACGAGGTGGCAAAGCTTGCCGCCGACGAACACGTGGCGGTGGTCACTACCGGCGCAGGAAACCCTTCCCGCTATATGCCCATGTGGCTGGAGGCGGGCGTGAAGGTAGTCCCCGTGGTGGCCTCTGTGGGCATGGCAAAGCTGGTGACAAAGGCGGGGGCTTCCGCCGTGATCGCCGAGGGCGGAGAATCCGGCGGTCATGTGGGAGAGCTTACCACCATGGTGCTGGTGCCCCAGGTGTGTGACGCCACTGACCTGCCGGTTCTGGCGGCAGGCGGCATCGGAGACGGCCGGGGGATCGCCGCGGCCTTCCAGCTGGGCGCTGTGGGCGTGCAGGTGGGCACCCGGTTTTTGGTGGCCGAGGAATGCGGCGTTCATCCCAACTATAAGAAAAAAGTGCTCAAGGCAAACGACATTTCCACCATGGTTACCGGCAAGCGGCTGGGCCATCCGGTGCGGCAGCTGAAGAACCAGTTTGCCAAGGATTATTTTAAGGCAGAGTACAGCCAGATTTCCGATGAGGAGCTGGAAAAGCTTGGCTCCGGAGCCCTGTACCGGGCCGCTGTGGAGGGTGACGAAAAAACCGGTGATTTCCTGGCCGGGCAGATCGCCGGCATGGTGAACAAAGAGCAGCCCGCCGCTGAGATCATCCGGGAAATGTTCGGGGAAGCTGAGGAAGTGCTGAAAACCGCCGGGCGCTGGTTGAGCTGAGATGCAAAACGGAAAACGGAGGAGAAACGGAAATGGAACCCATTGTATTCAGCATCATTTTGACTTTTCTGGGCTTTGTAATTTTGTATTTTGTGATCAAAGGCGCCGTGCGTGCCGGGATCAGGGAAGCATACGACGAACTGAACGTATACTTAAGGAACCTGATCACCAACGGGATCAACGAGGCAAACCTGCCGGAACAGATCGCGGAAGCGAAAGAACAGAAAGAGGAAACTCATGGGTAAGATTGCATTTTTGTTTTCCGGTCTAGGGACAGGAGAAAACGGGGTCCGTTTTCCCCATGGGGAAAACGCAAAGAGGAAAGCTTTCCGCTCCACCGGAAGCAATCCCTGTATTTTCATGAGTTCGGGAGGTAAGTCGCATTGGGTAAGATAGCCTTTTTATTTTCCGGCCAAGGCGCTCAGTATTCCGGCATGGGGAAAGCGCTGTACGAGATAAGTCCTGCCGCGAAGAGGGTGTTTGACACGGCGGATACGCTCCGCCCCGGCACCTCACGGCAATGCTTTGAAGGGACCGCGGAGGAGCTTTCCATTACGAAAAATACCCAACCCTGCCTGTACTGCGTGGACCTTGGTGCCGCGCGGGCTTTGGAGGAAGCGGGGATCCAGGCCGATTTTGCCGCGGGCTTTTCCCTGGGCGAGGTGGCGGCCCTGACCTTTGCTGGAGTCTTTTCCGATGAGGACGGCTTTTCCTTTGTCTGTGAGCGGGCAAAGGCCATGCAGGAAGCGGCGGAACAGAACCCCGGCGCCATGGCCGCTGTTCTGAAGCTCAGCAATCAAACGGTGGAAGACCTGTGCAAAGAATTTTCTCAGGTTTGGCCCGTAAACTATAACTGTCCCGGCCAGCTGGTGGTGGCGGGAGAACAGGAAGAGCTTCATAGGTTTTGCGCCAAAGTGGGCGAAGCGGGAGGAAAGGCGGTGCCCCTGGCGGTCAGCGGCGGCTTTCACTCCCCCTTTATGGAGAGTGCCTCCCAGAAGCTTACGGGCGTTCTGGCGGAAATCGATCTCCAAAAGCCCCGGCTTCCCGTTTATGCCAATGTTGCCGCCGCGCCTTATGGGGAAAACGCTGCCGAGCTGCTGCTTTCCCAGGTGAAAAGCCCGGTGCGCTGGCAGGAGACATTGGAAAACATGGCGGCTCAGGGCGTGGATATTTTTATTGAATGCGGCCCGGGGAAAACACTCTCCGGCCTGGTGAAAAAAACATTGAAGGACGTGACGATCCTCCGGGTGGAGGACGCAGAAACCCTGGAAGCGGCGGTAGCCGCCCTGCGGGGCTGAGAAAGGAAGAAGCATAATGAAGCTGGAAGGAAAAATCGCGTTGGTAACCGGAGGCTCCCAGGGGCTTGGAAAAGCCATTGCCTTAAAGCTGGCGGAAAACGGAGCCGATATCGCGATGGTCTATGTGGGGCCTGAGGAGCCTGCCTTGGAAACCTGCCGGGAGATCGAGGCCATGGGCCGCCGGGTAAAGGCTTATGTCTGCGACGTGCGGGACGAAGCGGCGGTGGAAGCCACCGTGGAAGCTGTCCGAAACGACCTGGGCAAGGTGGACATTCTGGTCAATAACGCCGGAGTGACAAGGGACGGTCTGATGGTAAGCATGAAGGATCAGGATTACGATATGGTCCTGGACATCAATTTGAAGGGCGCTTTTCATATGACCCGCGCCTGCTACCGGGATTTTATGCGGAAAAAGTACGGCAAGATCATCAATATCAGCTCAATTGCCGGGCTTGTGGGCAACGTGGGCCAGGTGAATTACGCGGCCTCCAAGGCCGGTCTCATCGGCATGTCAAAATCCGTTGCCAAGGAGCTGGGAAGCAGAGGCGTTTGCTGCAACTGCATTGCCCCGGGCTTTATCGCCACGGACATGACAAAAGACATCAAGGAGGACAATCCTCTTCTGCAGCAGGTACCCATGAAGAAGATGGGAACGCCGGAGGACGTGGCCAATGTGGCGCTGTTCCTGGCTTCGCCGGAATCGGACTACATCACCGGTGAGACCATCCGCGTGGACGGCGGGCTTGCGATCTAGATGCTAGATTCTAGATGCTAGAGAAGGGACAAGGTCAAGGGCTGAGAAGTGATAGTTTGCATGGAAGGAGAGAGAAAATGCGACGTGTTGTGATTACGGGAATGGGTGCTGTGACGCCCATCGGAAACAGTGTTCCCGAGTTTTGGGAAAGCTTGAAGACCGGGAAATGCGGCATCGGCCCCATTACAAAATTTGACGCTTCTGAGTGCAAGGTCAAGGTGGCGGCGGAGGTAAAGAATTTCGATCCTCTCCAATACATGGAAAAGGGAGATGTGCGCAAGTACGACCTCTTCTGTCAGTATGCCCTGGCCGCGGCTGCCCAGGCCGTGGAGGAAAGCGGAATAAAGGGAACCCTTCCTCCGGAGCGCATCGGCACCTATTTCGGCTCCGGCATCGGTGGCATCAACACTTTTTCCGAACAGCATCAGGCGCTGATGGAAAAAGGGCCCCACCGGGTCTCACCGTTTTTTATCCCCGCCCTGATTATCAACATGGCGGCAGGGCTTATCGCCATCAAGCACAATTTTCAGGGAGAGGCCCTTCCCGTGGTCACCGCCTGCGCCACCGGCAACAATGCCATCGGCGAAGCATACCGGGCCGTCAAGCACGGCTATCTGGACGCTGTGCTGGCAGGAGGCGCGGAAGCGGCCATCGTGCCCATCGGCGTAGCGGGTTTTTCCAATATGAAGGCCCTTTCCACCACGGAAGATCCCGCCGAAGCATGCGTTCCTTTTGACGCGAGGCGGAACGGTTTTGTCATGGGAGAAGGCGCGGGCGCGCTGATGCTGGAGGAATACGAACATGCCAAAGCAAGGGGCGCGAAGATCTACGCCGAGCTCTGCGGCTACGGCGTCACCTGCGATGCCCACCATATCACCGCTCCCCACCCGGAGGCCATCGGCGGCGCGGCGGCTCTCAGAATGGCTTATGATGAAGCCGGGGGCTGTGCGGATCCATCGAGGATCTATGTAAACGCCCACGGTACCAGCACTCCCTTAAACGATTCCGGCGAGACCCTGGCCATTAAGAAGGGCCTGGGGGAAGAGGCTGCCCGGAAATGCATGGTGAGCTCCACAAAATCCATGACCGGCCATATGCTGGGCGCTGCCGGGGCCGTGGAGGCCATTGCCTGCGCGCTGGCAGTAAAGGAGGATATCGTTCCTCCCACCATCGGATACCGGGAGCCGGACCCTGCCTGCGACCTTGATTATGTGCCCAACGAGATGAGAAAAGCTCCGGTGGATCTGGCGCTTTCCGCGTCTCTGGGCTTTGGCGGCCACAATGCGTATCTGGCGTTCAAGAAATGCAGGGAAGTATGAGCTGCCAGCTTTGAAAGCCCTTATCCAGTATCCAGCATCTAGCATCCAGCATCTAGCATCTAGTATCCAGCATCTAGCATAGGAGGTTTTTTATCTTGGATATTAAAACCATTGAAGAATTGGCCCGCGTCATGCGGGAAAACGAATTGTCGTCTCTGGAGGTCAAGGAAGGAGATTCGGCGGTAAAGCTGGAACGGCAGTCTGTGTCGAATGCAGGTCCTGTTTCCGTGATGCCTGTGCCGGCGGCTGATCCTGTTCCCGCTCCGGCGCCGGAGGCGGCCCAGAAGCAGTCCGCCGCCAAAAGGGGTTCTCTTGTGCTTTCTCCCACGGTGGGCGTGTTCTACACCGCCGCTTCTCCCGATGCAAAACCCTTTGTAGAGGTGGGAGACCATGTGAAAAAGGGCGACGTGCTTTGCATTATCGAGGCGATGAAGCTTATGAACGAGATCGCTTCCGAGACCGACGGCGTGATCACGGAGATCTGCGTCAACAACGGCCAGGTGGTGGAATATAATCAGCCTCTGTTCCGCATTGAATAAAGCTCCGGGAAGATTTATTTTCACAGGAGGACAGTTCTATGAACAAGGAAGAAATCAAAAAGATTTTACCCCACCGGGAGCCCATGCTTCTCATAGACGAGGTGGAACTCATCGACGGAAAAGCTCACGGGAAATGCCATATCCGCGGGGACGAATACTTTTTGCAGGGCCATTTTCCCGGAAACCCGGTGGTTCCCGGTGTGATCCAGTGCGAAATGATGGCTCAGTCAGCCTGCGTGCTGCTTTTGGACGAGGCCAAGGGAAAGACCCCGTTGTTTACCGGACTTGACAAGGTCAAATTCCGGGGACAGGTAAAGCCGGGAGATACCCTGGAAACGGAATGCGAGCTTGTCCGGCAGAGAGGGGCCTTCTATTTTGCCAAGGGAACAGGAAGAGTAAACGGCAAGCTCTGCGTCAGCGCCGAATTTTCCTTCGCGCTGGTAGACTAGTTGTTAGAGAAGAGAAAAAGCCGGAAATCAAGTTTCAGCTGTTTAGATGAAATGCTACAAATCTTCGCTGTGCATTGAACTGCGGAGGTTCCGAAAGGGTGGATCGGGTGTTCACAAAAATTCTGATTGCCAACCGGGGCGAGATTGCCATCAGGGTGATCCGCGCCTGCAAGGAAATGGGCATAGCCACTGTGGCCGTGTATTCTGAGGCCGATAAGGATTCCCTTCACACGGCAATGGCGGACGAAGCCATTTGTATCGGTGGAGCAAAGGCGGAAGAAAGCTACTTAAACACCAGAAATATCATAAGCGCCGCTTTGGCCACCGGGGCCCAGGCCATTCATCCCGGCTATGGGTTTTTGGCGGAAAACGCGGAATTTGCCCGGCTTTGCGGGCAATACGGCGTGATCTTCATCGGCCCTCCTCCGGAGGTGATCTCCAGCATGGGGGATAAGGACGCCGCCCGGCAGCTTATGAAGCGAAACGGCGTTCCCGTAACGCCCGGAACCGGAATTTTGAAGGACTGGCAGGAAGCGGAAAGAGAAGCGGAAAAAATCGGATACCCCGTTTTGATCAAGGCAAGCGCCGGAGGCGGCGGCAAGGGGATCCGGCTTGTCAGGGAGAAAAAAGAGCTGCGTCGAGCCTTTGAAACAGCCTCCGGCGAAGCGGAAAAATCCTTTGGAGACGGCAGAGTATATCTGGAAAAATATCTTGATCCGGTAAAACATATCGAGGTACAGCTTCTGGCGGATTCTCAGGGACACACGGTCTGCCTGGGGGAGCGGGAATGCTCCATTCAGAAAAACAACCAGAAGCTCATTGAGGAATCTCCCTCTCCCGGCGTGACGGAGGAAACGAGAGAAAAGCTTATCGCGGCGGCGGCAAAGGCGGCGAAGGCTGCGGGCTATGTGAACGCCGGAACAGTGGAATTCCTGATGGACAGGGAAGGAAGCTTCTATTTTATGGAAATGAACACGCGCCTGCAGGTGGAGCATCCTGTTTCGGAGCTTGTCACAGGCGTGGATATCGTGAAGTGGCAGATCCGCATTGCCGCGGGGGTGCCTCTGGACTTTACTCAGGAAAGCATTCAGATCCGGGGCTCGGCCATCGAGTGCAGGATCAACGCCCGGGAAGCCGGGAAAATAGAGCTGCTCCATGTGCCCGGCGGGCCCTGGGTGCGGTTTGACACCTTCCTTTATCAGGGCTATGAGATCCCGCCCTATTACGATTCCATGCTGGGAAAGGTGATCGTCTATTCCTCCACCCGAGACGAGGCCATTCGCAAAATGCAGGCCGCCCTCTGCGAATTGATCGTTGACGGCACAGGGAACAATATTGAGGAGCAAATCAACATCATCCGGCAGGAAAGCTTCCGGAAGGGTGAGTATTATACGGATTTTATGCGGAAATTCACGGAAGCCGGGCGATAACCCGGGAGAAAGGATCCCTTGTATGAAGAAACGCTTGTGTCTGCTTTTGGCAGCGGTTCTTTTGGTTATGCTTGCCGCCTGCGGAGAGGCGGGGAACAAGACGGCAAAAGTTACCGTGACCTATGATTCTGTCTGGGACGGCAGAGCGCTGCCCTCCACCCAGTGGGAAAAAACCTGCGAAGGGGAGGAAGCGGCGGAGCTTCTGGCGCT
>CAZNZS010000107.1:5593-7784 GCA_964577585.1 uncultured Acutalibacter sp. | reverse complement strand
CTTTGCAAGGGGAGGCTAAGGGCAGAACCCCTCCACCGCCATTCGGCGGTCCCCCTCCCCTTTCAGGGGAGGCAAGGGTTTTGCGCTATTCGTCAGTATGCAAATTTCAATTTAGCAGTCAGCGGGGAACCTCCCCTTGGCAGGGGAGGTTAAGGGCAAGACCATTCTAACGACTAATTACTAATATCTAATCACTAATAAAGAAAAGCCGGCCGGGGCAAAAGCCCTGGCCGCCTTTTCTTGTGGGAAATGAATAAGGGAATGGGTTAAACTTGTACTCAAATTGAATTTGCAGCCCGGAGAAGCTTCGGAATGCGGACCGTACATTCGATATATTCCTCGGTCTCCTTCTTCTCGGACTGAGCTTCGATCCCGGCGGTCTTCATAACGTCCACCGCGTGGTCGATGGTATTGATAAAAAGCCGGATATCCTTTGCGACAAAGGTACGCTTGACTTTTTTTCGCGGTTCTTTCTTCTGGCACGCTTCCGCGGCCATCTCTTCTGTCTGGGCCACGTTGAGTTTTTTCTCAATGACCTCCTGCAGCACCCGGCGGCGAAGGGAGACATCCTCCACCCGCAAAAGGGCGCGGGCATGGCGTTCCGTCAGACCGTATTCCAGGATCTCCTCCTGCTCCTCTTTTCCGAGCTTCAAAAGCCGAAGCTTATTTGCCAGAGCCGCCTGACTCATGCCCAGGCGGCGTGCCGCCTCTTCCTGGGTGATCTGCCATTCACGGAGAAGGTTTACAATGGCGTTGGCCTGCTCGAACATCTGCAGGTCCTTCCGCTGGAGGTTTTCCAGCAGCGCAAGCACCGCGCTGTCCTTTGCCTCACAACCGGAAACAAGGGCGGGGATCTCCCGCAGGCCCGCGAGCTTGCAGGCCCTGAGCCTTCTTTCGCCCGCTATCAGAAAATAGCTTCCGTCTTCTTTTCGCACGGTAACAGGCTGCAGAAGGCCGTTTTCCCGAATGCTTTGGGCAAGGCTTTGAAGCTCTTCCTCCGAAAAGTGCTTTCGGGGCTGAGAAGGATTGGGCTGTATTTTGGAAACGGGCAACTGTATCAGCTTCAGCTTGTCCCTTTGAAACATGGCCTGTCCCTCCCTTGCAGGACACAGTATATCACAGGGAAAGCGCGGGTTTTGTAGAAGGGTGTCGGCTGGAAAAATTATTTTAAGGTCACCTGAAACCCGGCGGTTCTGTCGCCGGAAAACAGGAGCGTATATGTTTTCCCGTATTCCGCGGGAATTTTTACAGGCGCCGTGGTGGAAATTTCCGAAATATCGTTTTTCCCATAGGGGGAAAAATCAATGGAAAAGCCGCTTACGTCTTCTCTGCCCTCAAAGTAATCCCTGGAAAAGCTCAAGGTCAGATCTGTCTGCTCCGTTATCTCATTTCCTTCCAGGTCGGCCATTCCGCAGCTTCCGAAGCGCTCACCGTCCAGATAGCAGGTCCAGAAGATCTGGTAGATCTCCTTGCTTTGGCAGAGTACTTTGACCGTAAAAGTGTTCTCCTTCTCCTCCGCGCAGGCGCCAAGAGTGAAAATCATCAAAAAAGCTGTCATAAAAATAACGGTAAGCCTTCTCATATTCTTCCTTCTTCCACTTTGATCTTTGAAATCAGAATACACTGGAAAGCTTACCGAAATATATTTCTTTCTTTTATGGTTTTCTTAAGGTTCTTCTTATAAATACTTTTTGAACCCTTTGACCTCGTCAAAGCCAAGGGCTGTATAAAATTTGTGAGCACCCTTGCGCTGGTTTCCGGAAACAAGCATTTCATAATGGCAGTTCATTTCTCTTCCCCAGCGCTCGATCTCCCGGAACATGGCTTTTCCTATGCCCTTGCCCTGATATTCCGGCAGCACCGCCACATTTTCGACGAGCAGGATCGGGCGGCAGTCAGTGCAGATATCCTCAAACACCACACCCAACAGGGTTCCGCAGAGCGTTCCCGTTTCCGCGTCCACAGCCGCCAGCAGATATTTCTGAGGATCGCTTGCCACCTTTTCGATCAGCTTTGCGGCTTTCATTTTGTCTTTTACCGCTCCGTCGCTGATCACCTGCATCACTTTGTCCAGGGCTTTCTGGTCTTCGGGCGCAGCCTTTTTAAAAATAATATTCATGAAACCACCTCTTATTTCAGAAATCAAAGGACATGGAAAGGCAAAAGAGGAAATGAAAGATCCCCTCAGTCA
>CAZNZS010000107.1:0-5493 GCA_964577585.1 uncultured Acutalibacter sp. | reverse complement strand
CCCCTTACAAGTAAGGGGAGCCTATGGGCATGTCTTGCTAACGACTAACGACTAAAAGCTAACAACTAATCTGCTAACAACTATTTCAGCGGGTGCTTTGTGATTGTCCCGCCGTGGCGGGGATAGCCCTTTGGTGTAAAGGCCTTCTTCTGCACCGATACAATATTTCTTTCTCCCACGTCAGGCAGGGAAAAGGACAGAAGCTCCGCATCGGTACCGCCCAGAATATCAAGGGCTTTTTCGGCCTCCGCCAGCTCTTCTCTCGCGCCGGGACCCTTCATGGCAAGGAAATAGCCCTTCATCTTCACAAGGGGTAAGCAGTATTCGCTGAGCACATTCAAAGGCGCCACCGCTCTGGCTGTTACGATATCAAAGCTTTCCCGCATTTTGTGATCCAGCCCCGCTTCCTCGGCACGCTTATGGATCCGCCGGGCCTCCAGCCCCAGAGCGGAGCAGACCTCGCCTAAAAAGACAAGGCGCTTATTGAGGCCGTCCAAAAGCGTCAGCTCCAGATCGGGCCGCATGATCTTTAAGGGGATCCCGGGAAAGCCCGCTCCCGTTCCCACATCAATGAGCTTAGCTCCCTGCTTTATTTTACATTGGGAAAGCAGGGTAAGGCTGTCCAGAAAATGCTTTTTTACCACTTCCGAGGGATCGGTAATGGCGGTAAGGTTTATCTTTTCGTTCCATTCCAAAAGAAGCTCCAGATAGGTCTGAAACTGCCGGGCCTGCCCGGCGGTCATTTTGAGCCCCAGCTCCTTTGCCCCTGAGATCAGTTCCGCCCTGCAGTCCGTCATGTGGACGCCTCCTTTTCTGTTCCGTGGGCCGCAAGCCAGATCAGCAGCACGGAAATATCCGCCGGGCTTACGCCCGATATTCTACCCGCCTGCCCCACGTTTTCCGGCCGCACCCGGTTGAGCTTTTCCATGGCTTCCAAGCGCAGGCCTGTGATTTTGCTGTAATCGATATCAGCGGGCAAAAGCTTCTTCTCCACCCGGCGCATTTCCTCAATGTCCGCGGTCTGCCGCCGGATATATCCTTCATATTTAAGCCCGATCTCCACGCTTTCCAGCACAGCCTGAGGAAGCTCCGGCCTGCCCGTGTCGATCTCCTCCAGGTCCTCATAGGTGATCTGCGGGCGGCGCAGCAGATCGCAAAGCTTCACTCCCGTTGCCACAGGAGATGTTTCATGTGAAACAAGGATGTCGTTGAGCTCATCGGAGGGCGGGAAAACAGTGGAAAGGGCTCTCTTCCATTCCGCCTGGATCTGCGCCTGCTTTTTCTGGAATTTCTCCCAGCGAGCATCCGAAATAAGGCCAAGCTCTCTGCCCAGGGGTGTAAGCCTTTCATCGGCATTGTCCTGACGGAGCACCAGCCTGTATTCGGAACGGGAGGTCATCATGCGGTAAGGGTCGCTGACGCCCTTTGTGATGAGGTCGTCGATCAGGGTGCCGATGTAGGAACTGGCCCGGTCCAGCACAAAGCGCCCCTTTCCCTGAAGCTTCCTGGCGGCGTTGATACCGGCGATCAGCCCCTGGGCCGCCGCCTCCTCATAGCCGGAGCTGCCGTTGAACTGCCCTGCTCCGTAAAGGCCGGGGAACTCCCGGAATTCCAGGGCGGCGTCAAGCTGCAAGGGGTCGCAGCAATCATATTCTATGGCGTAGGCCGTGCGCATGATCTGGACCTGTTCCAGCCCCTTTATGGTATGGTAAAAGGCGATCTGAACATCCTCCGGCAGAGAAGAGCTCATGCCCTGCAGGTACATTTCCTCCGTATTCAGGCCGCAGGGCTCGATAAAGAGCTGGTGTCTGAGCTTATCGGGGAAGCGCACCACCTTGTCTTCAATACTGGGACAATACCGGGGACCGACGCCCTCGATCATGCCGGAATACAAAGGAGAACGGTGAATGTTATCGAGGATCACCCTTTTTGTTTTCTCGTTTGTCCAGCTCACATGGCACACGGTTTTGTTTTCCACAGGCTGTTCCGTATCATAGGAAAAGGGCACGGTGGGCTCGTCTCCCTCCTGAACCTCCAGTTCCGAAAAATCGATGGAAGAACGGAGAACTCTGGCGGGCGTGCCGGTTTTGAAACGGCGAAGAGAAATCCCCAGCTCCTTTAGAGAATCGGGAAGGAAGGCTGCGGGGAACATGCCGTCCGGGCCGCTTTCATAGGAAACGTCTCCCACGAAGACCTTGCCGCCCAAAAAGGTACCGGTGGCAAGGATCACCGCGCCGGTACGATAGACGGCGCCAAGACGGGTAGTCAAAAGCCAGCTTTTCCCCTCCGGCTTCAGAGAAACCACCTCGGCCTGACGAAGCTCCAGATTCTCACAGGTTTCCAAGCGGTGCTTCATGGTTTGGGAGTAGAGGTTCCTGTCGATCTGCGCCCGCAGAGAATGGACGGCGGGACCTTTTCCCAAATTCAGCATTCTGCTTTGCAGGGTGCAGGCATCCGCCACCTTCCCCATTTCCCCGCCCAGGGCGTCTATTTCCCGAACCAGATGGCCCTTGGCTGTGCCGCCGATGCTGGGATTACAGGGACAGTTCCCCACCGCGTCCAGATTGATGGTAAACACTACGGTCCTGCAGCCAAGACGCGCGGCAGCAAGGCCTGCCTCGATTCCGGCATGGCCGGCGCCGATGACCGCCACCTCTATTGTTCCGGCATCATACATAAATCCACCTTCTAAAAAGCTTTTTCTGCGTCAAGGATCCAACGCGCGACAGAGTCCCCATCGTTGCTGCCGATCACAGCCGTGGCAATCTCTTTCAGCTTTTGCGCAGCATTGGCAACCGCGTAAGACTCATCCGCAATCTCAAACATATCAATATCGTTTTCCCCGTCTCCGAAAACCACCAGGCGGTCCGCGCGGAGAATCTTTTTCAACCGCAAAACGGCATTGGCCTTGGAAGCTTCCTTCGGGATCACCTCAAAGAAGCAGTCTCCGCTGTAAATATCCGGCTGCAAAAAGCAGTGGAACCGGTTCTGATAGCGTTCGTAAAGAGGGCGGAGCTTCTCTTCCTCGTCAATACAGGTAAAATAGAAGACCTCCCCCGCGAAGAGCTTCTCCCGATGGGAAACAGGCCGGTTTCTGATATCGTTTTTTCTCGTGGCAATAAAAGCTTCCGTTTTTTGATTGATCTCCTTTTTCAAATAGGAAAAATGCTCCTGACCGTCGTAGCAATAAACTATGGGAAAAACGCCGTGCTCCAAAAGATCGGACAAAAGCTCTTCCGCGTCATGAGGGGCAAAGAAGCTGGAAAACAGGATCTCATGGGAAACATTGTCCAGCACCAGGGCCCCGTTATAGGTGATCAGCGGGATCCGGGCCGTCAGCCCGGCGGCGGCTTTTGAGGCAGTGAGATAGGAACGGGCTGTGGCATAGGAAAAGAGAACGCCCCGTTCCGTCAGCTCATTGATCGTCCGATTCGTAAAATCAGAGGTCCTGGCATCGCTGCGCAGCAGTGTGCCGTCCAAATCGGAAACATATAGAGTTTTCATGGGGATTTTCCTCCTTTCCCGGCCGGAAGGGGCGATTGTATCATGAGTAATGAGCAATGAAAGGGTGGTTTTGCTGCCGCAAGATGATAGAGGGATTGGTAAATTATAATTTAGTTGTCCTTAGGCCCTTTCTAACAACTAACGACTAATGACTAAAGAACGAGATCCTTCGCATAGCAATGCTTGCATTGCTATTTCTCAGCAAATGACAGATAATAGCCCTTGCCCTTACTTCATTGCGCCGAAGGCGCAACCATCATCTAGTATCCAGAATCTAGTATCTAGCATCTAAAGAGCGAGATTCTTCGCCTTCGGCTCAGAACGACAGGAGGGGGCGCAGAATGACAAAAAAGAAGCGCCCTTGCCTTTCGTTGCCAATTCCTAAGTTCTAATTGCCCTTTCTAACAACTAACGACTAAAAGCTAACAACTACTTTCCCACGCAGAATTCCTCAAAGACCCGGTCAATGATCTCATCGGAGACGTTTTCTCCGGTCAGGGAATAAAGGGCGGAAAGAGCGTCCTCCACACAGACGGTGGCGGCGTCCAGGGTCAAACCTGAATAAAGGGCCTGCTCCGCCTCCTTTACCGCATCCAAAGCGCGAAGGACATCGCTTCTCTGGCGCTCCGTGAAAAGCACGCCGTCGGAAGGGGAAAAATCCTTTGTTCCCAGAATATCGGAGATCATCTGCTCCAAAGCTTCCAGCCCCTCCCCCGATATGGCGGAAAAGGAAAGGCTGTGGGGAAAGGCGCTTTCCAGAGCCCTGCTGTCCATGACCTTTGGAAGATCGGATTTATTGATCAGCAAAACCGTTCTTTGAGGGTCAAGCTCCCTGATCCAGGAAAGCTCCTCTTCTGAAAGCGGCCGGGAAGCGTCAAACACCGCCAGAACAAGCTGTGCGGTTTTGAGCCTTTCTCTGGCGGCCGCCACCCCTATGATCTCCACCGGATCGTCGGTGTGCCGAAGGCCCGCCGTATCGGCCAAGCGCAGGGGGATCCCGCCCAGCTGCACCGTTTCTTCCACGATATCCCGGGTGGTACCGGCATATTCGGTAACAATGGAGCGCTGCCGGCCTGAAAGCAGGTTCATCAGGGTGGATTTTCCCGCGTTTGGCCGCCCAGCTATCACCGTATCCACGCCTTCCCGAAAGACTTTTCCCCGATCAAAGGTGGAAATGAGCTCAGAAAGCTCCTCTTCCGTCTTTTTCAGGCCGGAAAGAAGGCCTTTTTCCTCCAGGGCCGGAACGTCTTCCTCCGGAAAATCCGCCCAGGCCGCCAAATGGGCGGCAAGCTCGGAGAGGGAGCTCCGCACGGAAGCCACTCTGCGGGAAAGGACACCGCTGCTGCCTGCCTCCGCGGCACGGGCAGCCTGCTCCCCGCCGGCGCTGATGAGCTGCATGACGGCCTCGGCCTGAGCAAGATCCAGCTTTCCGTGGAGAAAGGCCCGGCGGGTAAACTCTCCGGGCTGAGCGGGAGAGGCCCCCGCCATGAGGATCTCACGGAGAAGCCGCCTTGTCACATACAGGCCGCCGTGGCAGGAAAGCTCCACCACGTCTTCCCCGGTATAGCTCTTTGGCCCCGCAAAGACCAGGGCCACCACATCGTCCAGCTTTTCTCCGGAAAGGGAAAAAGCCCCGCCCAGCATGGCGGTATAGCCCTTCATTTCTCCTATGGTCTTCCCGCTTTTGCTCCGGAAAACACGGTCGGCGATCTTTCTCGCGCCGGACCCCGATATCCTGACAATGCCGATCCCTCCGGGGGCCATACCGGTAGAGATGGCCGCGATGGTTTTTTCAGGCATTTTTCTGACCTCCGATCCCAGCAGCAGCTGTTCAAACACAAAAATCGGGGCGGCCTTTCCAGGCGCCCCGAATTGAATTTACTTGAGAATCTCTGATTCAATCAACAGACCAGACCAGCGAGAAGATATTTCATATGTCAAAGACCCAAAATCGCAGGAATACTTGGTGTATTGCAAGGGCAACGCCAC
>CAZNZS010000106.1:0-7870 GCA_964577585.1 uncultured Acutalibacter sp. | reverse complement strand
GCGGCCTCCGTCATGGCGGGATTCACGGCGTCGGCAATCACATATCTTGCCAGGGAAGCGATACGCTCGCTGCGCATTGGGTTGCGTTTGTATGCCATGGCGCTGGAGCCGATCTGGTTTTTCTCAAAGGGCTCCTCCACCTCTTTCAGGTGCTGCAGAAGCCGGATATCGTTGGAGAACTTTGCCGCGCTTTGGGCAATGCCGGAAAGGATGCTGAGCATCTGGCTGTCAAGCTTTCTCGAATAGGTTTGGCCGGACACGGCAAAGCAGTCCTGATAGCCCATTTTTTCTGCAATTTTTCTGTCCAGCTCCCTGCATTTTTCATGGTCGCCTTCAAACAGCTCCAGGAAGCTTGCCTGGGTGCCGGTGGTGCCCTTGCAGCCCAGAAGCTTTGCCTTTGAGAGCTGGTATTCCACGTCCTCCAGATCCATCAGGAGATCCTGGATCCAAAGCGTTGCCCGCTTTCCCACGGTGGTGGGCTGGGCAGGCTGGAAGTGGGTAAAGGCCAGGGTGGGAAGATCCTTATATTCCTTCGCGAATTTTTTCAGCACCCGCAGCACGGTGATCAGTTTATCCCGAATGAGCTTCAGCGCCTCGGTCATCACGATCACATCGGTATTGTCCCCCACGTAGCAGGAGGTTGCCCCCAGATGAATGATCCCCGCTGCTCCCGGGCACTGCTGCCCGTAAGCGTACACGTGGCTCATCACGTCATGGCGGACTTCCTTTTCCCTGGCTTCCGCCACCTCATAATTGATATCGTCCTGATGGGCTTTTAATTCCTCCACCTGCTCCTTTGTCACAGGCAGCCCCAGCTCCATCTCCGTTTCCGCCAGAGCGATCCAAAGCTTTCTCCAGGTGCGGAACTTCATATCGGGAGAAAACAGATATTTCATTTCCTTATCCGCATATCTCTGGGACAGAGGGGATTCATAAACATCTCTAGCCAAAAGCTTCTGCTCCTTTCGTTTTTGCATGGAAAAAGACAGCGATAAGCGCAAGATATCCCGCAAAGGGCGCAACTTTCCTTTGCGGGACGATCCGGTCAAACGCCTTATTCCAGGCCGATCCGCTTCATCATTTCCTCATAGGCCTCTTCCACGCCGCCCATATCCCGGCGGAAGCGGTCCTTATCCAGCTTCTCGTGGGTGTTCACATCCCAGAAGCGGCAGGTATCGGGAGAGATCTCGTCAGCCAGAATGATCTCGCCGTCAGAGGTCTTGCCAAATTCGATCTTGAAATCGATAAGATCCACTCCAACGCCCTTGAAAAATTCCACCATGATCTCATTGATCTTAAAGCTCATGGCGGCAATACGATCCAACTCTTCCCGGGTGGCAAGCTCCATGGCGAGAATGTGATAATCGTTTACCATGGGGTCGCCCAGTTCGTCGTTCTTATAGCTGTATTCCAACACCGGAGTTTTCATGGGAGTGCCCTCCGGCAGACCCAGGCGCTTTGCCAGGCTGCCGGCAGCCGTATTGCGGATGATCACCTCCAAAGGCACGATGCTCACCTTTTTTACGGAGGTTTCCCGGTCGTTCAATTCCTCAATATAATGGGTGCGGATTCCCTGCTTTTCCAGCAGGCGGAACATGAAATTGGACATGCGGTTGTTGACCACACCCTTGCCCACAATCGTCCCCTTTTTCAAGCCGTTAAAGGCGGTGGCATCATCCTTATAGGAAACGATGTAAACCTCCGGGTCCTCCGTGCGGTATACCTTCTTGGCCTTTCCTTCGTACAGCAATTCCTTCTTCTGCATAAACTAATCCTCCATCCGCCAAAACTTGCAGGGGCCGTTTTTTATTCCTTCGTTTACAAAAGCCTTGTGCAAATGGGCGCGGAATCGCCCGTTTGCCGGAAAATATTGTAACCGAAACCAGCCCTTCTGTCAAGGCTTCCCAAGGAAAAGAATTCCCTTTCCTCATGAAGTACCGCAATTTCCACAGAACCTTGCCGCTTTTGCCCGCATTTTTTAAGCGGAGCGGAATTTTTTCCTTTTCACCTTGTAAATTGGATGCTCCTGTGATAAGATAGGCCCATACGTTTTGCAAGATTGAAAACCGAAACTTGCATTTGGAGGGATCATTTATGTCTTATGTCAGCGAACAACTGGAACTTTTGAAGCAAAAGAACCCAAATGAACCGGAATTCATTCAGGCAGCTACCGAAGTGCTTACCTCTTTGGAGCCGGTGATCCAGGCAAATCCCAAATATGAAGAGAACGGTATTCTGGAACGCATTGTGGAACCCGAAAGGCAGCTCATGTTCCGTGTGCCATGGGTGGATGATCAGGGCAAGGTACAGGTCAACCGCGGCTTCCGGGTGCAGTTCAATTCCGCCATCGGCCCTTATAAGGGCGGCCTGCGGCTCCATCCTTCCGTGAACCTGGGCATTATCAAATTCCTGGGCTTTGAGCAGATCTTCAAGAACTCCCTGACCGGTCTGCCTATCGGCGGCGGCAAGGGCGGTTCTGATTTTGACCCCAAAGGCAAATCCGACCGTGAGATCATGGCTTTCTGCCAGAGCTTCATGACAGAGCTGTTCCGCCACATCGGCGCGGACACCGACGTTCCCGCCGGAGATATCGGCACCGGTGCCCGGGAGATCGGCTACATGTTCGGTCAGTACAAACGCCTGAAAAATTGCTTTGAGGGCGTGCTTACCGGCAAGGGCCTGACCTATGGCGGCTCCCTGGCCCGTACTGAAGCTACCGGCTACGGCCTGCTCTACTTTACAACCGCCATGCTCAAGAAGAACGGCATCGATATCAAGGGAAAGACTATCGCGATCTCCGGCGCAGGCAACGTGGCGATCTACGCCGCCCAGAAGGCAGCGGAGCTGGGCGCAAAGGTGGTCACGCTTTCCGATTCCACCGGCTGGATCTACGATCCCCAGGGCATCGATATTGCCGCTGTCAAGGAGATCAAGGAAGTCAAGCGGGAGCGGCTTACCGCCTACAAGGCGTACCGCCCCGATTCCGAATATCACGAGGGCAGAGGCGTGTGGACCGTGAAATGCGATATTGCCCTTCCCTGCGCCACACAGAACGAACTGAATGCCGACGACGCAAAAGCGCTGATCGCCAACGGCGTGCTGGCAGTAGCGGAGGGCGCCAACATGCCCACCACCATGGAGGCCACCGAGCTTCTGCAGAAGGCCGGGGTCCTCTTTGCTCCTGGCAAGGCGGCAAACGCCGGCGGCGTTGCCACCTCAGCGCTGGAAATGAGCCAGAACAGCCAGCGCCTTTCCTGGACCTTCGAAGAGGTCGACGCCAAGCTCAAAGGCATCATGGAATCCATCTTCAAAAACGCCGACGAGGCCGCAGAGAAGTACGGCATGCCCAAGAACTATGTGGCAGGCGCCAATATTGCCGGCTTCATCAAGGTTGCAGACGCCATGCTGGCCCAGGGTGTTTGCTGAAGTAGTTGTTAACTTATAGTAATTAGTCGTTAGAGAAGGATTGCTTCCCGTTTGGGGAGCGATCCTTTTTTCATCTCAGAAACTGCCCTTTGATCCTTTGCACAGAAGGGGGTGCCGTCTGACAAATTTCACCTCAGAAAAACGTGATTCCTGACCTCATAACCGCTTTTTCCGTTGAAAAAAGGCTGCCGCAGTGATATACTGAAACTATACGCTTGGATGTCAGGGCCGGAAAAAGCGCGCAGCAGCCGTGAGGCCTCTTCCCTGCCGCACGGTCTTGCCACAGCTTAAAGAAGTTCGTATGAAAAACGCAAAGGAAGGAACGATACCGGGCAAAAAAGTCTTTTCTCAAGGCTTTTTCGCAAATTCCGTATCACATGGCGAATCAAAATGGCAGTTATCGTTACGGATGTGCACTACCGCATGTCGCTGGCGTTAATACGGGATCTTTCAGAGGCCCGCATTCCCGTTATCACCTGTGAAAAAGAATTGTATAAGGATGACCCTGCCGCGCCTCCGCTGGGTTTCCTTTCAAAATATGTGACAAACCACGTATGGCTGCCGGATAGAGATCCTGTGAAGGCACTGGAAAGCATCTGCAGGAAAGAAATGGAAAACTGCGGATATCTGCCGCCGGTCCTGCCTGTCGGTGCCAAAACTCTGAAGGCTCTGGCAGAAAACAGGGAACGCTTTGACAAGGTGAGCGGCCTTTGCATTCCAACAGCAGCGCAGCTGGACCTTTTTAACGATAAGGAAGCAGTTGCGCAGCTTGCAGAGGTGCTCGACGTTCCTCGCCCTTCGGTGTATACCAGAGAGGAACAGGAAAGCACGGAGCATTTCCTTGACAGAGTGCCTCTTCCCTGCGTTGTGAAGCCCCGGTGCGGAGAAAAGCTTGGCCTTTCTGCCAGAGAGCGGTACTATGTGGCAAAAACGCGGGACCGCCTTCAGTCATCGTATTCCCATTTTACCGGGATCGCCGGCGAAGAACCCATCGTACAGGAATATTTGCCCGGAGCTGGGCTCGGATGCTCTGTCCTGGCTGAAAACGGAGAAGTCCTCACCTCCATCTGCCACCGGAGAGTTCGGGAATATCCCATATCGGGAGGCCCCTCTTCCTGCTGTGTTTCCATTGCTGACCGGCAACTTGAGGAATATACCGCCGCCATGGTAAAGCATGTGGGGTATTCCGGGATCGCCATGTTCGAATTCAAGGAAGACGCAAACGGTCATCCCAGGATATTGGAGATCAACCCCAGGGTATGGGGGTCTTATCCGCTGACAAGGGCAACAAAAAGCGGATTCACTCTCGCGTGGTACAACGCCGCTTTCCGGAACGGAAACGGCAGAGACGGGATCGATTTTACGCCCCGCCCAATCAAGAAGAAAATGAATTTTTCTTTTTCTGACCTCATGGCGGGGATCGGATATTTGCAAAAGGGAAAGCCACTAAAGGCATTGGGCGCGCTGGCGGACATACTGAACCCAACGGTACGGGACGGCCTGTTTGAATGGCGGGATCCGGCTCCGGGCATACAATATTTCAAGTCACTGTGGAAAAAGGAGAAGAGCAAATGAGTGTTTTCCTTGCTGATCTTCACGTTCATACCTCGTCGTCTCCGGACGGCCGCTCTTCGCTGAAGGAGCTGGTCAGCGCCGCAAAGGCAGCGGGCCTTCATGCCATGGCCATCACAGATCACAATCTCTGCAGTGAGATCACAGAAAGCCCGGAAGGCCTTTTGCTGATCCCCGGCTGCGAAATATCCACAAAGGCGGGACATATCACCGGGCTGTTCCTGGAAAGGCCGATAGACCTGGAAGCGCTCGGCAAGCTGCCCTCTCCTGAATCGGCAGCAGCAGCCATACACCTGGCCGGCGGACTGGCAGTGTGGGCCCATCCGTATCAAAAAGCGGGAGCTGCCCCCGAAAGCCTTTCCTTCCCCATAGACGCGATAGAAACGGCAAACGCCCGGGCAGACCTGAAGGTAAAGGACGCCAACAAAAGGGCGGAGTTTTTGGCAAATCAGCGGGGCCTTCCCTCCGTGGGCGGAAGCGATGCTCACGACCGGGCGGAGGTCGGAAACGCATACACTCAGCTCACAGCAGACGAATTAACTGTGGACAAGCTGCGGGAGGCCCTGGCTTCCGGCCAAAGCAGGGGAATTCTTCAAAAGAACACCTCTCATCTGCGCAAGGGCCTGAGCCAATGGACCAAGGCCCGCAGAAAGGGAGGTGTGAAAAACCTGCTTCGGGGCGCGGCATATATGGGCTACTGCGCCATGCTGGATGTCCTCCACAAATAAAAATCAAATTCACTTCCAAAAGGAGGCTGTATCATGTCCTTCGTAACAAAAGGCATAGGCCTTGCCAAAAAAGTAAAGCACCGTTTTGAAGACCGGATAAAGGAGAACACGCCTGTTTATATTTCGCCGGTGCGCCGCATTGAGCAGGTGGCAACAAATCAGCGAGTGTGCGCGATGACCTTCGATGACGGCCCCTGCAGGCTGCCCTGCAGCCCGGATGATTTCGGCGGCAAGCCCTTTACACTGGTTCTGGCGGAAACGCTGGAGCAATTCGGCGCGGCAGGAACCTTTGATGTAATAGGCGACACCTCAAAGAATTATCCCGACAAGGCAGGAAAACACGGCTCGGCCTCCTGGGGCGGCGTGGCTTATGACCATTATCCCGATTTTCAAAAGGACTCGGACGGCGGCGTGGCCCACTGTCCGGAAATTATTGACAGG
Organism: uncultured Acutalibacter sp.; assembly: GCA_964577585.1. Lineage (GTDB taxonomy): Bacteria > Bacillota > Clostridia > Oscillospirales > Acutalibacteraceae > Acutalibacter. The sequence goes on along the minus strand of CAZNZS010000106.1, from coordinate 1,703 downwards.
CTGCTTTCCGGAGGCCATGAAATAACAAGCCACACCTGGTCCCATATTTTATTCGGAAAAAAGGCACTGGTTTACGGCAGCAGGAAGCATCTTGAAGGGCTGGACCCCGTCGTAGAAGATCTGAAAACGATGGACAGGGTCATGAAGGAAAAATGGGGGTATTCCATTGCCCTTTCCCGGCCGCCTCACTATGTAGACGGGATCAAAGGCGGCTTTTCCTCTTATGACGCTTACGGGCTCATGGGCTACCAGTATATGGCGGCAAGCTTTGACGGCGCGGGCTGGCTTCCCCTTTCCACCTATGAGGCCGAAGTGGAGGCCACCTGGAAGCCTATCGAGAAAATGCTTCATGAGGACCCGGATTTCTTCCGGGGCCAGATCATTTTTCAAAAGGACGGCTACAATATGGCCCGCCGCTCTCCCATTGCCCACGGCCTGAAAAAGCAGCTGGAGCTTTTGTCTGAAAAGGGCTATAAGGTGGTCACTGTCTCCCAGCTCCTTGTCCTCTCCCCCTTCAGGGACATTATGCCCGACACACCGGAGGGAAAGGGAGCATCCTATCTTTTGGAGCAAGGCTGGTGCCCGGCATTTCGGGATAACACTCTCCGTATTCAGCTTCCCCTGAAGCGGGGAGAGCTTGCCATGATGGCCTTTGGCTGGGAGGGCGTTAAAGAACGGATCTCGCTGATCCGTTCTGAAAGCTCTCCGTTCAGCGATATGAAACCCCGTCACCCATACAGCGGCGCCTGTGCCCTGGCAGCCGCATCCGGCGCTCTTGCCGCGAAGGACGGCTGCTTTGAATCGGAAAGAAACGTTTCCAGGGAAGAAATAGCCTCCGTCTTCACCGAAAAAGGCCTCCCCTGCCCAGAACTTCCCTCCGGGCCGATCACGCACGGTATGCTGTTCTCTGCCCTTTCTGACAGAAAAGAAAGGGCATAAGCGCCAAAGACAAAGCGCCGGCAAAAGTCGGCTGCGGTCACGGAATGATCTCACACCCTGCGGTTTTCTGAACCGGTGCAGCGGAATTGGCGTTAAATCATTACAGGAGGATCAGGTATGGACGATCTGAAACGCAGAAAGAAAAATCTTATCATGTTCCCGCTGGGAACGATAGGCCGTGACATGGAGTATTATCTCTTCACAAGCTGCATCATGACTTTCGTTCTCTTCACCCGTAATCTGACCGGCGCCCAATTCGCGGCCATCACCGCCATCGTTGTGGCGGCCAGAGTCTTCGACGCCCTCAACGATCCCATCATGGGCAATATCATCGAGCGCACACGCACCCGCTGGGGCAAGTTCAAGCCCTGGCTTGTGGCTGGAATCCTATCCACCAGCATCGTGGTATATCTTGCCTTCAATGCAGGGCTTCAGGGCTGGGGCTTCGTATGGTTTTTCGGCATCATATACTTTTTGTACTCGATCACGTTTACCATGAATGATATCTCCTATTGGGGCATGGTACCGGCACTGTCGTCAGACGCCAACGCCCGCAACCAGTTCACGGCCAGGGCAACGCTGTTTGCCGGAATTGGCAGCACCCTTGCAAGCGTCCTGATCCCCATGTTCACCGTGGGGGAAAACGCCATTGGTGGCAGCACCACCACTGCTTACGGTATCATCGCGCTGATCATCTGTATTCTGGCGCCCCTTTTCATGTGCTTCACCATCTTCGGCGTGCGCGAAAAGCGGGAATATACCGA